>CAXTDA010000300.1:0-5288 GCA_964242935.1 uncultured Burkholderiaceae bacterium
CCGCAACGACAACGCCGTGTACTACGACACGCCGAAGTTCGCGGGTGGCCTGCAGATCTCGGGCGTGTACCAGTTCGGCGAATCGACGACGAACAACACGACCACGACGCAAGCCAAGCGCGGCAACGATCGTTACGGCGCCGGCATCACGTACGCGAACGGCCCGCTGTTCGTCGGCGCCGGTTACGAGCAGATCAAGTCGAACCTCGACACCTATCGTGTCCGGACCGGCGACGTGGCCGCGACGTACGACTTCGGCATCGTCAAGCTGCACGCGCTCTACTGGCGTACCCGGAACGACAACAACCTGTTCGCCCCGGGTCAGATCACGCTGAAGGAGAACACCTACAGCGTCGGTGTGACGGTTCCGTTCGGCGCGTGGACGTTCCTCGGTCAGTTCAGCCGCCTGAACGACAAGAGCACGTACAACAACGGACTCGCTTACGGCAATCCGCGGACGAACAACTACGGTGCCGGTCTGCGCTACAGCTTGTCGAAGCGGACGATCCTGTACGCAGCGTATAGCCGCTTCAACCTGAAGACCGGTGCGCAGGGACAGGCGTTCTCGGGCTACTCGGGGATCGCGGATGCATCGAACAGCGGCCTGTACACGGCGAGCAACCTGTTCAACGCAGCCGGTCAGCCGAACGTGAACCCGTACTCGTACCAGCTCGGTATCCGTCACTCGTTCTGATCGCAGTCGTTCAGCAAAAAGGGCGCTTCGGCGCCCTTTTTGTTTTGCGGGGCGCCCGGTGTTTGGCAGAATGCCGGCAGCCTCGTCCTTCGGGGCATCAACGGACGGCACCCGCCTTGACGCTTCTTCTTCCTCGGGACGAATCGCGATGACGACGGTCCTGCAAGGTCGTCCGCTCACGGGCCGTCGCACCGCGCATTTCCTGTGGGCCGTCAGCGACGACGGCCGGGTCGCGACCGTGACGCTCGATCGTCCCGAACGGAAGAATCCGCTGACGTTCGAGTCGTACGCCGAGCTGCGCGACCTGTTCCGCGACCTGGTCCATGCGAGCGACGTCAAGTGCGTCGTGGTCCGCGGCGCCGGCGACAACTTCTGCTCCGGCGGCGACGTCCACGAGATCATCGGCCCGTTGACGACGATGTCGATGCCCGAACTGCTGTCGTTCACGCGGATGACCGGCGACCTGGTGCTCGCGATGCGTCGTTGCCCGCAGCCGATCGTCGCGGCGGTCGACGGCATCTGCGCCGGTGCCGGCGCGATCATCGCGCTCGCCGCCGACTTCCGCATCGGCACGCCGCGCGCTCGCACCGCCTACCTGTTCACGCGCGTCGGCCTCGCCGGCTGCGACATGGGCGCCTGCACGCTGCTGCCGCGCCTGATCGGCCAGGGTCGCGCGGCCGAGCTGCTGTACACCGGCCGCTCGATGACCGCCGACGAGGGCTTGAGCTGGGGGTTCTTCAACCGCCTCGTCGAGCCGGACCGGCTGCACGAGGAGGCGCTCGCGCTCGCGGGCGAACTCGTCGCCGGGCCGACGTTCGCGCACGGCATTACGAAGACGATGCTGCATCAGGAATGGAACATGAGCGTCGACCAGGCCATCGAGGCCGAGGCGCAAGCCCAGGCGCTGTGCATGCAGACCGACGACTTCCGGCGGGCGTTCGAGGCCTTCGCCGCGAAGCGGAAACCGGTGTTCGAAGGCAACTGATGTCCTCGAGGGAATGATCATGACCGATGTTTCTTCCGCCACCGGCCGCTGGATCGACGTGCCGTCGGCCGACGGCCAGACGTTCGCGGCCTGGCTCGCTTCCCCGCCCGCGACGCCGCGCGGCCTTCCGGCACCGGCGATCGTCGTGCTGCAGGAGATCTGGGGCGTCAACGCGCACATTCGCGCGGTGACCGAGCAGTACGCGGCCGACGGCTACGTCGCCGTCGCGCCCGACCTGTTCTGGCGGCAGCAGCCGCGCGTCGACCTGACGTACGACGAGGACGGCACGCAGCAGGCGTTCGCGTTCCGGAAGTCGCTCGACCTGGCGCTCGCCGACCTCGACATCGCGTCGACGGTCAACCGGCTCCGGGGGATGGAGACGGTCGCCGGCGGCATCGGCGTCGTCGGCTATTGCATGGGCGGCATGCTCGCTTACCGCGCAGCCGCGCACGCCGGCATCGATTGCGCGGTCTGCTACTACGGCGGCGGCATCGCGCAGCAGCTCGAGCTCGCCGGGTCGATCGGCGCGCCGCTCGCGATGCACTTCGGCGAGCAGGACACCCACATTCCGCCGGACCAGGTCGCCGCGATCCGCGCCGCGCTCGCCGACCGCCCGGAGGTCCGCATCGACGTCTATCCGCGCGCCGAGCACGGTTTCAACTGCTGGGCGCGGCCGAGCTATCACCAGCAGGCGGCCGCGCTCGCGCACGGCCGCTCGCTCGCCTTTCTCGCCACGCATCTCGGCGCCGCGGCGTAGTGTCGTCTCCCGCGATGCAGCGCACGCATCTCGCGTGGCCGTTCTTCGACGACGCGCATCGCACGCTCGCCGAGGAACTGGGCGCATGGTCGGCCGCGACGTTGCATCACGTCGACGACGCGTCGCGCGACGACAACGACGCGCGCTGCCGGCGCCTGGTCGCGACGCTCGCCGACGGCGGATGGACGCGCTACGCGGTGCCTGCGGCGCACGGCGGCGCACTGGCGGCGCTCGACTCGCGGGCGCTGTGCATCGTCCGCGAGACGCTCGCGTACCACGACGGGCTCGCCGACTTCGCGTTCGCGATGCAGGGACTCGGCTCCGGACCGATCACGCTCGCGGGCAGCGATGCGCTGCGGCGCGACTACCTGCCGCGCGTCGCGTCGGGCGCGGCGATCGCGGCCTTCGCGTTGTCGGAGCCGGACGCAGGTTCCGACGTCGCCGCGATGCGGACGCGCGCGGTGGCCGACGGCGACCACTTCGTCATCGACGGCTGCAAGACGTGGATCTCGAACGGCGGCATCGCCGACTTCTACACGGTCTTCGCCCGCACGTCCGACGAACCCGGCGCGCGCGGCATCAGTGCGTTCGTCGTCGACGCGACGACGCCGGGCCTGTCGGTCGCGGACCGCATCGACGTGATCGCCCCGCATCCGCTCGCGACGCTCCGCTTCGACGCCTGCAGGGTGCCGGCGACGCACCTTCTCGGACCGGTCGGCGACGGCTTCAAGGTCGCGATGCGCACGCTCGACGTCTTTCGCGCGTCGGTCGCTGCCGCCGCGCTCGGCTTCGCGCGGCGCGCCTTCGACGAGGCGCTGGCGCATGCGCAGCGACGCCGCATGTTCGGCCACACGCTGGCCGACTTCCAGTTGACCCAGGCGACGCTCGCCGACATGGCCACCGACATCGACGCCGCGGCGCTGCTGACCTACCGCGCGGCCTGGCAGCGCGACGTGCAGCAGATCGCCGCGACCCGCGAGGCCGCGATGGCGAAGCTGACGGCGACCGAGAACGCCCAGCGCGTGATCGACCGCGCGGTCCAGCTGTTCGGCGGCGCCGGCGTCGCGAAGGGCAATATCGTCGAATCGCTGTACCGCGAGATCCGCGCGCTCCGCATCTACGAAGGAGCGAGCGAGGTGCAGCGGTTGATCATCGGCCGGGAGTCGTTGAAGGCGGCGTCCGCGCGGTCGGCATGAATCTCGCATCGGTTCCGTCCTCGCCGCGGCCTTGAATGGCTTAGACCCGGAGCCCGCCTTGGACGCGACCCTCGCCTACACCGCCCACCTCGACACCTTCGCCGCGGACCACCTGCCGCCGCGGTCCGAGTGGCCGGCGTTCCGCTTCACGCTGCCGGAACTGCAATATCCCGAGCACCTGAATTGCGGCGAGGCGCTGCTCGACGCGCAGGTCGAACGCGGACACGGCACCGCCCGCGCGATCGGCGCGATGGTCGACGGCCGACCGGTCTTCGCGACCTACGAGCAGCTGCTCGCCCAGGCGAACCGCATCGCCAACGTGCTGGTCAACGAACTCGACCTGGTGCCGGGCAATCGCGTGCTGCTGCGCGCGCCGAACAATCCGATGATGGCCGCGTGCTGGCTCGCGGTGCTGAAGGCCGGCCTGGTCGCGGTCCCGACGATGCCGCTGCTCCGCGCGAAGGAGCTTCGGCAGATCATCGGCAAGGCGCGCGTCGCGACGGCGCTCTGCGACGCGGCGCTCGCCGACGAGATCTCCCAATGCCTCGACCCGTCGAGCGAGCACTACGCGTCGGGTCTGATGCGGGTCGTGCTGTTCAACGGCGCGCCGTCGGCGCGCACCGCGCACGAGCCGTCGCTCGAGGCGCTCTGCGAGAACCAGCCGACGGTCTTCGCGAACATCGACACGGCGCGGGACGACGTCTGCATGCTGGCTTTCACGTCCGGCACCACCGGCGAGCCGAAGGCGACGATGCACTTCCATCGCGACGTGATGGCGATGTGCGACACGTTCTGCCGTCACGTTCTGCAGCCGCAGCCGGACGATGTCTTCATCGGAACGCCGCCGCTCGCATTCACGTTCGGGCTCGGCGGCCTGCTGTGCTTTCCGCTGTCGGTCGGGGCGGCCACGTTTCTCATTGAGCGCGCCACGCCGGAATCCCTGCTCGACACGATCGGGCGTTCCAAGGCGACGATCGTCTTCACGGCGCCGACGTTCTACCGCCAGATGGCGTTGCTGCTCGAATCCGGCAAACACCGGACCGCGATCGCGTCGCTGCGGAAGTCGGTCTCGGCCGGCGAGGCGCTGCCCGACGCGACGCGCCAGTTGTGGAAGCGCGCGACCGGCATCGAGATGATCGACGGGATCGGCGGCACCGAGGTCATGCACATCTACATCTCCGCGGCAGGCGACGCCGTGCGGCGCGGATCGATCGGCAAGGTCGTGCCGGGGTTCGAGGCGATGATCGTCGACGACGCGATGCAGCCGATGCCGCCGGGCGAGATCGGGCGCCTCGCGCTGCGCGGGCCAACCGGCTGCCGCTACCTCGCCGATCCGCGCCAGAAGGACTACGTGAAGGACGGCTGGAACCTGCCCGGCGACGCGTTCACGATGGATGCCGACGGCTACTTCTATTACCAGGCCCGCACCGACGACATGATCGTGTCGGCGGGCTACAACATCGCCGGCCCCGAAGTCGAGTCCGCGCTGCTCGAGCACGACGCGGTGGCCGAGTGCGGCGTCGTCGGCGTGCCCGACGAGGAACGCGGCCGGCTCGTCAAGGCCTACGTCGTGCTGAAGGAAGGCCATACCCCGAGCCATGCGCTGGTCGTCGAGCTGCAGACGTTCGTGAAGTCCACCGTCGCGCCGTACAAGTA
>CAXTDA010000301.1:0-5288 GCA_964242935.1 uncultured Burkholderiaceae bacterium
GCGCCGGCGTCAGGCGATACCCCGCGACCTCGATCGCTCGGCCCGCCGCGAGGTCTGCCCGCGGCGACGGCTGCGCGACGCGGGCGACCGGCGTCGTCGCGACGTCGGGCGCGGCCTCGCGGAGCAGGCTGTTGACCGTCTTCAGGCGGAGGAACTGGCCGAGATGCTGCGCGCCGTTGACGACCGGCTGCCACAGCACCAGCCCGTCGGCGACGGGATGGCAAGTGACGGCGAAACGATCGGCGAGAAGCGCACCGAGGCGTGTTCCCCAGAGCCATCGGGGCCCGCTCGACCGTTCGATCAGCCACGCCCACGCGTCGCCGAGGTCTGCGAGCCAGCCGTCCCAGGTCGCGTCCTCGAAGTCGCCGCCGCTGTCGCCGCAACCGGTGAGATCGATCTGCAGCACCGCGTATCCCGCCCGGGCGAGCGCGCGGGCGCCGTCGGCCGCGGCGGCGCGCGGCTTGTTCATCTACTCGGCGAACGCGTGCACCGCGAGGACGGCGCCGCGCGGGCGGGCGTCGGCCGCCGGCGCGTGGAAAAAGCAGAAGCGCGCCCCGCCCGGCGTGTGACGGCCCTGCCCGAGGTAGAACGGGCCGGTCGCCGTCGCGGGGTTCAGGGCGGCATCCAACGGTCAGGCTTCCAGCTTGTCGGCGACGAATGCGCGGAGCGAGCCGAAGGTGGCGAAGGTCTGCGCACTGATCTCGTCGTCGCCGATGACGATGCCGAAACGTTCCTCGATCGTCGTGATCACCGACACCACCGCCATCGAGTCGAGCTCGGGCAGGCTGCCGAGCAACGGTGTCCCGTCGTTCAGCCGTGCGGCCCGATCGCCGAGGCCGAGGATCTCGCCGAGGATGTTCTTCAGTTCGACGTCGACGTTCAAGGGGTATCCATTGCGGGTTGCGGCGGGCCGGTACGCCGAGCCGGCGGTGCCTCTTGATCGGCCGGCGACCGAGCGACTTTAGCGCCTCGGCGACCGCACCGGGCTCATGGTTCGGCTGCGAGGGCCGATAGTATAATTTGCCGCCCGATCGACCCGTCCCGCAGCCCGGGTTTCGTGTTTCGATGCCGGTCGGGATCCCGCAGTTCCCGTGTTGCATGCGCCTCTCGCCCGCGCCATCGGTCGGCACCGGGGCGCGGACCGCGGGAAGCGATCCACCACGCTGAATACGACGACGCGGATGCCCCTGGAAGAAACGTTGTCGCTCGATTTCCCGATCCCTCGCGTTCCGAAGAACCCGGTCCTCGGCTGGTCGTCGTTCACGCGCATCGCGCGCGACGAAGAGCCCGGCACGACCGCTGCGATCCCGAGCGTGCTGGCGCTGCCGCACAAGCGCTACGTGACCAGCGCGCGGGTCGCGATCGCGATCGCGCTGCAGCGTCTCGGCGTCGGCCGCGGCGACCGCGTGCTGGTACCGGCGTACCACTGCCTGTCGATGGTCGAGCCGATCGTCCTCGAGGGGGCAGAGCCGCTGTTCTACCCGCTGACCGCCGAGCTCGAGGTGCCGCTCGACGCGCTCGAACGCTTCGACCTCACCGGCGTGCGGGCGCTGCTCGTCACCCATTACTTCGGCTTCCCGCAGGCGATGCGCGCGATCTGCGCGTTCGCCGCCGAACGCGGGATTCCGGTCGTCGAGGATTGCGCGCATTCGATGTTCGGCTCGGCCGACGGTCGCCCGATCGGCTCGTGGGGCGACTATGCCGCGGTCAGCCTGATGAAGTTCTTCCCGGTCTACGACGGCGGCTGCCTGGTGTCGGCGACCCATGACCTCGACGATCTCGTGCTCCGCCGGCCGTCGCGCCGCTTCGAGGCGAAGGCGCTGCTGAATTCGATCGAACGCGGGCTGTCCTACCAACGCTTTCCCGGCCTGCAGACCGCGGCGCGAACGACGCTGATGCTGAAGGACGCGATGTGGCGCGGCTTCAAGCGCCTGCGGAGCAGCGGGGGCGACACGCCGTACGCCTACCGGGACCCCGCCGCATCGGAGGGGGTCAACGGGCTCGATCCCGCGTGGCTCGACCGCTGCATCTCGTTCGCGTCGCAGCAACTCGTCGAGCGCCTGCCGGTCGGCCGCATCGTCGCGCGGCGGCGAACGAACTATCAGCGGCTCGACACGGCACTTCGCGGCCTGCCCGGCGCCCGCCCGCTGTTCGAGGGACTGCCGGACGGCGTGGTGCCGTACGTCTTTCCGTTGCTGGTCGATCGTCCCGATCGCGTGTTCCGCCGCCTGAAGACCGAAGGCGTCCCGCTGTTCCGCTGGGAACGCCTGTGGGACGACGTCGCCGCGCGCACCGACCCGCTGTCGGCGCGCTACGCGACCGAAATCTTCCAGCTGCCCTGTCACCAGGAGCTGACCGACGACGACCTCGACTGGATCATCGACCGCATCCGTGCCGCGTTCCGCGAAGCGCCGGCCGCATGAACGATCGCGCGCGCTGGCAGGTCGTCCCGGGCGCCGCGTTCGCCGGGTTGGCGGACCGCTGGAACGCGCTCAACGATCGCGGCTTTCGCACGCCGGTCCTGCACGCGGACTTCGTCGGCCCGCTGCTCGCGCACTTCGGCGACGGCGGCGAACGCCTCGCGTACGTCGCCGACGCGACCGGCTCGTTCCGGCGGGCGGCGGTCGTCGGTCGCTCGGGGACGTTCGTCGCCGACACGTTCCAGCCGTCGCAGGCGCCGATCGGGCTCTGGCTGCAGGATGACGGCGCGAACGGGCTGCCCACCGCGGCCGAGCTGGCCGCGCTCGCCGCGGCGCTGGGCGCGACGACGGCGATCGTCGGCTTCAGCCAGCTCGACCCCGAACACGTCGCGCGGGTCGAGGCGCCCGACCGCATCGCGCTCGACTACATCGACACCGCGCGCGTCACGATCGCCGGCACGTTCGAGGCGTACTGGGCGGCGCGCGGCAAGAACCTGCGCGCGAACATGAAGAAGCAGAAGAACAAGCTCGATGCCGAGGACGTCGACCTGCGCTTCGACTGCGTGACCGACGCGGCGGGCGTCGCCGCCGCGATCGCCGACTACGGCCGGCTCGAGAGCGCCGGCTGGAAGGCGTCGGGCGGCACCGCGGTCTCGGCCGACAACGCGCAGGGCCGCTTCTACCGCGACGTGTTCGAACGCTTCTGTGCCCGCGGCGCCGGCCGCATCCATCGCTGCTTCTACGGCGAGCGCCTCGCGGCGATGGATCTCTGCCTCGAACACGCCGGCGTCATGGTCATCGTGAAGACGGCGTTCGACGAGAGCATCCGCGGCACGTCGCCGGCGTTCCTGATGCGCCACGACTACTTCCCGCCGATCTTCGAGACCCGGCGCGTGGCGCGGATCGAGTTCTACGGCCGGGTGATGGAGTGGCACACCAAGTGGAGCGACGAGGTGCGGACGCTCTATCACGCGACGACGTACCGCTGGCCGCTGGTCGCGAAGCTCGACGCGGTCCGGCGCGCGCGGGCGGCGCAACGCGGCGCTCCGGCAGAGACGCCGAGCGACGCCGCGGCCGACCCCGCCTGAACCGCTGCAGGCCCCTTCCGACGAGCGCATGGACGACCACCTGCTGCACCATTTGATCGAGGTCTCCGCGGCGCGCGAGCCGCATGCGCCGGCCGTCGCCGGGCACGGGACGTCGACGACCTACGCCGAGCTCGCCGCGGCCGTGTCGCGTTTCGCGCACGGGGTCGCCGCCGCCGGACTCGGTCGTTCGGAACGCGTCGCCGTCTATCTCGACAAGCGGATCGAATTCGTCGTCGCGGTGTTCGGGACGGCCGCGGCGGGCGGCGTCTTCGTGCCGGTCAACCCGCTCCTGAAGAGCGACCAGGTCGCGTACATCCTCGCCGACTGCGACGTCCGCGTCCTGGTCACGTCGCGCGACCGTTACCACGGCCTGCGGCCCGCGCTCGCCGCGTGTCCGGATCTCCGCGTCGTGGTGCTGACCGACGGTCTCGACGACGAACTCGCGGACGGGCACGCGCCGTACGCGCTGATCGGCTGGCACGACGTGCTCGCCGACCACGCCGCGCTGCACCGCGTGATCGATACCGACATGACGGCGATCCTGTACACGTCGGGCAGCACCGGAAAGCCGAAGGGCGTCGTGCTGTCCCATCGCAACATGGCCGCCGGCGCGAAGAGCGTCGCGAGCTATCTCGAGAACCGACCCGGCGACCGCCTGCTCGCGGTTCTGCCGCTGTCGTTCGACGCCGGGTTCAGCCAATTGACCACGGCGTTCGCGAGCGGCGCGACGACGGTCCTGATGAACTACCTGCTGCCGCGCGACGTGCTGGTCGCGCTCGGTGCCGAACGCATCACCGGCCTGACCGCGGTGCCGCCGCTCTGGATCCAGCTCGCGGCGCTCGAGTGGCCGGCGTCGATCGCGACGCACCTGCGTTACATCGCGAACACCGGCGGCCACATGCCGCGCGGGACGCTCGACCGGCTGCGCGGCCAGCTGCCCGGCACGCAGCCGTTCCTGATGTACGGCCTGACCGAGGCGTTCCGGTCGACCTATCTGCCACCCGACCAGGTCGACCGGCGGCCCGACTCGATCGGCAAGGCGATTCCAAACGCGGAGATCCTCGTGGTCCGCGACGACGGCAGCGAATGCGCACCCGACGAGCCGGGCGAACTGGTGCACCGCGGCGCGCTGGTCGGCCTCGGCTACTGGAACGATCCCGCGAAGACCGCCGAGCGATACAAGCCGCTGCCGCGGGCGCTCGGCACCGCCACGGGCGGGCTCGTGCTGCCCGAGTTCGCCGTGTTCTCCGGCGACACCGTGCGGCGCGACGCCGACGGCTACCTGTACTTCATCGGCCGCCGCGACGAGATGATCAAGACCTCCGGCTACCGCGTCAGCCCGACCGAGATCGAGGAGGCGCTCTACGCGACCGGCCTTCTCGCCGAAGTCGCGGCGTTCGGCGTCGAGCATCCGGTGCTCGGCCAGGCGATCGTCGTCGTGGCGACGCGCCGCGAAGGCGCCGCGGTCGACGCGACGCAGGTCAAGCGCGCGTGCCAGAAGGCACTGCCGGCGTGGATGCAACCGGCCGTCGTCGACTTGCGCGAAGCCGCCCTGCCCCGCAATCCGAACGGCAAGATCGACCGGAAGCGCCTGTCGATCGAATTCGACAACCCGTTCGCCGCGGCATCGACTGCGGCGGCGACGTCATGAGCGCCGACGTTCCGACGGCCGAGCGCCCGCGGCTGGTCCACGCGCCGGTCGACGGCTTTCCGATGCGCGACGGCCGGCTGACGGTCGGCGGCATCGCGGTCGACCGCCTCGCGACCCGCGTCGGCCAGA
>CAXTDA010000302.1:0-5276 GCA_964242935.1 uncultured Burkholderiaceae bacterium
GTGGACTCCTTCTTCCGCAAGGATCGGGTGTCCGCGAAAACGGGTCAACTTCACTTCGAACCCAGCATCCGCCCTAGACCAGCGCTACGCCAACTTCCGCGCTAGCTCGCTCATATCAGGATGGTAGTAGCGGAGCAACATCTTCGTATCCTTGTGCCCGGTGACCTTGACCAACTCGTGCATGCTGAAGATGGTTGCAAGCCGCGACGTGGCTTCGTGTCTCAAGTCGTGGAACGTGAGGTCAAGCAAGAAGTGCTTACCTTGCGGATCAGGAGGACGCTCGCATGCCTGCAACTCGTAAGCCTCTCGAGCCTTAGCCTTAGCGCGATTGAAGGCGCGCGTGATAGCGTCCGGCGACATCGAAAACACACGCCCATCGATCGGCGTGACGTTGTTCGAGCGTAGGGCGTTCAGTGCCGCCGTCGAGAGGGGCACGGTTCTTGATGTGCCGTTCTTCGAGTCTTCTATGAAAGCGGTGCGCGCCACGACATTGATATTCGAGTGCTTCAACGCGGCGATTTCGGACCGCCGCATTGCAGTCTCGATCGCCACGATGACGATGGCTGGCAGTTCTGCTGAACCGGCGACGTCGATGAGCGCCTCGATTTCACTGACTCGCTTCATTGGTTGCGTGCCCAAGCGCATCGAGGCGGCGAGTACGCGCCGTTCTCTGGCGTTGTCTACCTTGGGCTTGCGGATCGCCTCGACCGGATTGACCAGCGAAGACATGCGCCACTCGATCCTGGCGACCGAGAAGACGTGCGAAATCAGCGCGAGTTCGCGAACAACGGTCGCCGCCGCAAGCCCCGCTGCCATTCTTTCGTCACGCACGGCGGCGATCTCAGCACCGTGGATGCTCGCCATGGAGTAGCGAGCGAGTCGGTGAGCCAGCAGCCGGTCGATGACGTAGAGTTCCTTGGCGCCACTCTTCTTGTGAGGCGTGATCTCGACCTTGTACCGCTGCAGGCACTGCCCGAACGTTGTCGCCTCGGCTTCTTTCGAGGATACGTGGACCCCGCGATCCATCTCGCTTTCAACCTGCCTCGCCCAACCTACGGCGTCGACCTTCTTCTTGAACGTCTGGGTGAGGGAGGGGTAGCCGCGCCGTCGGATCTGGACCTGCCACTGCTTGTCGCCACGTTGCGTGAAGGTTGCGATGCTCGGCTCCAGTGTGTTGGAATTGTGTTGAGCATAGCAGAACAGCGCGTAAGTAATTGAAAGAAGACGGTGCAGAGACGGATTCGTAATGCGAAGGTCGACAGTTCGATTCCGTCCAGCGGCACCAGTCAAGACAAGAGGCTCAGAGCGATCTGGGCCTTTTCTTCTTGCAGCAACCCCGCTAGCACCGGAAGCGGACAGCGGCGAAAGACGCCGTCGAGGATATCGATGGACCAACCCGTGCTTGTCGAGCTGCTCGACGCAGGGCTGCGGTTCGCGCCGGAGTACCACGGCGGCTTGAGCAACCATCTCCCGATGGCGCTTTGTGCCCTTCGGGCGCTCGGCGCGTCGGATGCGCGCCTGCGCTCGTTCTTCGACGGTTACGTGCGCAGGCTCGAGCCGGATGCCACCCGCAAGGCGCCGCTCGGCGATTGGCGGACCAGGCGCGGCGACCTTGCGGCCTACGGGCAACTGTCTGCCACGTTCCACGACGCGGTATTGCGCGAGGGGATCCCGAACGTCCTACGCCGAATCCTGCCGGAACTCGTGGCAGGCGTTGGCGCCGCCGCGTTTCATGGCCTCATTCGCACGGCCTACGCTGTCGAAAGCGGTCACTCTGCCGAGACCGCCGCAGCGCTTGCCTACTGGACATGCCGGTACTTTTCGCCGGCACCGCAACCGCCGACCGAACCCCGGCTTCTCGAACCCCCGGAATGGATCGCATCGATCGCGGCCGCCTCGGCAGGGTGGCGCTCCGATCGGCGCTTGATCTCCGATCGGATGCAGGATGTTGCGCGTTCCGAGGCCGTTGCACGGGTCGCGGTACGACTCGACGTTCGCGCGGATACGTTGCCGAAATTGGCAGCCATTGCGAGAGATCGATACCGGGCGAGCCGCAACTTCACCGTGCTGCACCTGATGACCAGCTGCCACGCGATGCGGGTCCTGATGGGCCACATCGACGATCCGTCGGACGCGTTGCGCTGGTACGCGCCGGCCTACGCGGCAGCACTCGTAGCGAGCGGCGTCGACTTGCACACACCGGCGCCTTCAGGCACTGCCCTTTCGTGGAAGGAAGTCGCAGCGCGTGCCATCGCGTCCGACGACGACCATGTCATCAAGCTCGTCTACACCTGTCGCGAGGAAGCTCGTGCCTACGAGGAGGGACCGTACCTGCATGCAGCGACGTTGCCTGTCGGTGATTAGTTTCGGAAGGCAAGGGACGGACGCCTTCACGCTCTCGCTCTCTACACCAGATTCCAGTTGACCGATGCGACGCTGCGTTCGATTGCGATAAACGGATCGACTCGCTGACGGGCGCGATGCCGGATGCGAAACTACGGCTCTATCGGACTGGCGCGGCCGATGGCGATCGGGCCGCGTCGTCCGATCGGAGGTCGATTCGAGTATCTCGCCGACAAACCACAGCATTGCCGAGGATGGCGCCGCCGCATGGCGCTGTCCGCAGGCGGTCATCAGGAGGAGACATGAGGAAACGCATCATCGCTGGCCTGGCTTCGTCGTTCGTCGTCGCGCAATTCGCCGGATGCGGCGGCAGCGACGACGGGTCGCCCGCGCCGACGCCCGCGGCACCGGTCCAGAGAGCGTGTGCCGACGTCGGCTCGTTCTCCTTTCCCAACGTGACGCTGCAGGCGCCGCAGGCGGTCGCGGCCGGGACTACGCGTCCGGCGGGCGTGACGTCGGGCGATTTCCTGCCGGCCCATTGCATCGTCCGCGGCGTCGCCGACGCGTATGTCGGAACCGACTCGCTCGATCACGGCACCGGATTCGAGCTGCGCCTTCCGGAGAACTGGAGCGGGCAATTCTTCTTCCAGGGCGGCGGCGGCAACGACGGCACGATCCGGCCCGCGGTGGGAACGAATACCGGCTCGCTGGCCGCGACGCAAGGGACGGCGGCGTTCGCGCTGGCCCGCGGGTTCGCGGTCGTGTCGACCGACGGCGGCCACGAAGGCACCGACGCGGCGAGCTACGGGCTCGACCAGCAGGCGCGCGTCAACCATGCCTACGCGTCGTACGACCGCACGACGCAGCTCGCGAAGCAGATCATCACGCAGTACTACGGTCGCGGTCCGGCGCACTCGTACTTCGTCGGCTGCTCGGGCGGTGGTCGCCAGGGGATGATGTTCTCGCAGCGTTTCCCGACCTACTTCGACGGCATCGTGGCCAGCGCGCCCGCGATGCGCGTCGCGAGCGGCGCGTCGATTTCCGCGGCCAACGAAACCATCGCGTACACGAGGGCGGCGCCCCGGGACCCCGCCGGCAATCCCATCCTGAGCCAGGCGCTCACCGACGCCGATCTCAACCTGCTTTCGGGCGCGATCCTGCAGGCGTGCGACGCGAAGGACGGACTGATCGACGGCCTGATCAGCAACGCGCCGTCGTGCAGCTTCGATCCGGCGGTGCTCCAGTGCACCGGCGCCAAGTCCGCCACGTGCCTGTCCGCGGCCCAGGTGACCGCCGTGAAGACGGCGTTCGCCGGTCCGAAGAACAGCGCGGCGCAGCCGCTCTACGCCTCGTGGCCCTGGGACTCCGGCATCGGGACCAACGCACCGAACTGGCGGCAATGGAAGCTGGGTACCTCGACCACCGCGGTGCCGAATTCCCAGTTCGTGACGTTGATTCAGAACGCGACGGCCTACGAGTTCCTGACGCCGGCGGATCCGACGTACAACATGCTCAACATCAACTTCGATACCGACCCCGCGCGGTTCAACACCGAATCGTCGATCTACGACACCTATCGGACGACCGACCTGTCGCCGTATACCGGCCGCGGCGGCAAGCTGATCTTCTTCCACGGCGGCAGCGACCCGATCTTCTCGCCGAACGACACGATCGACTACTACCAGCGCGTGGGCGTGACCGCCGGCGGAGCGGCCAACGAATCGGCGTTCGCGCGCCTGTTCATCGTGCCGGGAATGAATCACTGCAGCGGCGGCCCGGCCACCGACGCTTACGACGGGCTCGCCGCGATCGTCAACTGGGTCGAGAACGGCAGGGCGCCGGACAGCGTGACGGCGTCCACCAGCACCACCACGGCCTTCGCCTCGCGCACCCGTCCGCTCTGCCCCTATCCGCAATACGCGCACTACAAGGGCAGCGGCAGCGTCGACGACGCGGCGAACTTCACGTGCGCGCCATGAGGTCGGATCGAAGGGAGCCGCGCGGCCGAGCGCTGATCGCCGGCGCCGGCATCGGCGGGCTGGTCACGGCGCTGACGCTCCATCGCGCCGGATACGAGGTCAGGCTGCTCGAAGCGGCGCGCGAAATCCGTGCGTTGGGCGTCGGGATCAACCTGCAGCCGCACGCCGTCCTCGTCCTGCACGAGCTCGGCTTGCTGGACGCGCTGCGGGCGACCGCGATCGAGACCTCGTCGCTGGTCTACGTGAACAAGTTCGGACAGCGGATCTGGGAAGAGCCGCGCGGCCTGGCCGCCGGATACCCGATTCCGCAGCTGTCGGTCCTGCGCGGCGATCTGCAGATGATCCTCTATCGCGCGGCCGTCGAGACGCTCGGGCCGGACGCGATTCGTTGCAGCGCGAGCGTGTCGCGCTACGAGCAGGACGAGGACGGCGTGACGGTGCAGGTGGTCGAGCGCGAGACCGGGTCGGCGGGGACGCCCGAACGCGGTGACTTCCTCGTCGGTGCCGACGGGATCCACTCGGCGGTCCGCAGGCAGGCCAACCCCGACGAGGGGCCGGCGCGCTTCTCGGGCCGCATGCTGTGGCGTGCGATGACCGAGGCGGAGCCTTTCTTCGACGGCAAGACGATGGTCTGGTCCGGTCACGCCGACCAGAAGTTCGTCTGCTACCCCGTCTCCGCGGCGGCGGCCCGCGAGGGCCGATCGATGATCAACTGGATCGCCGAGCTGCGCGTGCGCCCCGCGGACGATCCGGACACGACGCCGCCGAAGACGGACTGGAATCGCCGGGTCGACGCCGGCGTCTTCGCCGAACCGTTCTCGACCTGGAACTTCGGCTGGCTCGACATCCCCGCCTTGATCGCGAAAGCCGGCGAGGCCTACGAGTTCCCGATGGTCGACCGCGACCCGCTCGATCGCTGGACGATCGGCCGCGTGACGCTTCTCGGCGACGCCG
>CAXTDA010000303.1:0-5262 GCA_964242935.1 uncultured Burkholderiaceae bacterium
AGGGCCGCGGCTTCCGGTTCGTCGACCGGACAGCCGAGCCGCGCCTCGCGGCCGAAGCCGGCCGCGCGATCGGCACGCCGGATTCGTTGCCGGTCGGATACGTCACCGAGCTGCATCTCCAGGCGTCGGCCCTGATCGCGACGCTGGTCCCCCGTCTCGGTGCCGAGTCGCTGATCCTGTTAATCGACTACGGTTTCCCTGCGAGTGAGTACTACCACCCGCAACGCGATCAGGGCACGTTGATGGCCCATCGTCGTCATCGCGCGAGCGTCGCGGTGCTCGACGATCCGGGGTTGCAGGACATCACGGCACACGTCGACTTCAGCGCGGTGGCGGCTGCCGCGCGCGACGCGGGCGGCCTCGTGGTCGGCTATACGAGCCAGGCGGCGTTCCTGATCGACTGCGGCATCGCCGAACTGTTGCGCGGTGATGCCGCGGATCCGCGGGCGTGGGCTCCGCAAGCGGCAGCCCTGCAGACGTTGCTGTCGGAAGCCGAGATGGGAGAGCTGTTCAAAGTCATTGCGATCGGCCGTCGACCTCGCTCGCTCCGCGGCTTCGGCGGCAGCGATCGTCGCGCGTCGCTCGAGAACGCCATGCAAAATTGAACATAGGAAGAATTATGGCCATCGATTGGTGATATCGCGGGGCGCACCGATACTGCATTCAAGCCGTGGCGATGCAGCGACAACGCCCGGCGCTTCGACGCAAAGGAACGATCATGATCCGCACCTCCCTCCTCCTCGCCGCACTGCTCGGCACCGCTTCCGTGACCGCGCAGGCAGGCGAGCTGTACACCCCCGGGCAATACCAGGACCCGCCGAGCGCGTTGACGCGCGCCCAGGTGAAGCAATCGGTGCTGCAGGCCCGGAAGGCCGGCGAACTGCACCACAACGACGTGGACCTGCCCGACGAACAGGCCGCGCCGTTCGGCAAGACCCGCGGCCAGGTGAAGAATGAGACCCTGGCAGCGCGTGCCGCGGGCGGGCTCGACCACAACGACGTCGATCTTCCGGACGTCGCGAAGGGCTCGATCCTGACGCGCGACGAGGTCCGCGCCCAGGCGATTGCCGCGCGGAGAACCGGCAACACTGCCGCGGGCCGCAACACGATCAACTACTGATCGATCGGCACCGAAAAGCGCCTCGAGAGGCGCTTTTTTGTTGGAGCAGGCGGTCAGAACCGGTGGCGGATACCGACCTGCGCCGACCACGGGTCGAAGCCGGGCGTGACGTTCGGGGCGGTCCCGGTCGTCGTGTAGAGCCCCGCATTGCCCGCGTCGCTGATCACGTAGACAGCGGTGTTCCGATTCTGGATTTTGGCGGCCGACGTGTAGAGGTCGGTTCGCTTCGAGAACGCGTAGTTCGCGCCGACGCCGAAGAACATCGCGTCGTTGAACTGGAGCGGGCTGTTGTTGGTGTCGTACCGATTGTCGATGCGCCCGACCTGGCCGAACACGCTGAACGCCTGGATCGGCACGGTCAGTCCCAGCGCGTAGGTGCGGACCTTCGTCGTCAACCGGTCCTTCGTGTTGAAGAACAGCCCGTGCAGCTTGATCACGTTCAGGTCGTAGACGACCCCGGCAAACTGCGTGCGCGTCGTGTTGTTGTCGAGCGCATTCTTCGTACCCAGGTAGCTGTAGCCGGCGAGCACCGGTCCCGACGCATACGACAAGACCACGTTGCCGGCATTGCCGCCGTTCTTTCGCGAGCCGCTGGCGTCGGAATTGGTCGACGACTCCCCGAGACGATAGGCGCCGGAGAACTGGAAGCCGAAGAACTTGACGCTGTCGTAATACCCGGCGTTGTCGAACCGCGTGACGCTGCCGATCGCGTAGTTCTGCGCGCCACCGACGTTGCCCGCTCCACCCGGGTCGATCGCGCTCCAAAGAACGTAGAGCGGCGTGTACGCACGCCCAAGGCGCAGTTCGCCGAACGACGCGCTGTTGAGGCCGACGGTCGCGGTACGGCTGAACAGACGGCTTCCGGTCGAACTGACTGGCGAATTGGGCGTGGTGCCGCCGATGTTCCCTTGCGGAGAACTGTTGTCGCTCAGATCGATGCCCTGCTCGAAGTTGAACGTCGCTCTGAGTCCGTTGCCGAGGTCCTCGGTCCCGCGGAGACCCCAGCGTGACCCGGATTCACCGCCGCTGCCGACCGATTTCAACGTGCCGATCGTGGTGTGATCGAGTCGGAAGTCGGCATCGGCGATACCGTACAGGGTGACGGTGGTCTGCGCTGCGGCGGTGCCGCCGAGGAGCGTGCCGAACGCTGCGGCGAACGCGGTGGCTAGAAGTTTCTTTTTCATTGCGTCCTTTCGTGAGAAGCGATCGCTGCGGGCCGTCGAGGACGATCCGGCAATCCGCGGGAGGGCGTCGAGTTTCGATGATCGAGCGAGGTCGCTGCAAAACCGTGGCGCCGTTGACCGACGGCGTCGTGGCCGGTGTGAACGAGCGACGATGCCGGATCACGATGACGGCAGTATGAACCGCGTCCGCGCTCACGAAAAGCCGGTGTCGTTTTGTTGCCGAAGGCCATCGAGCACGGCCTGTTCGCGCGCGGCGCGGAGGCCGGTCGCGATGCGCCTCGGGTCGCGCCCCGCGGCGCGGGCGCGCGCGCCGGCGGCGCTCGCCGGCGGGGCAGCCCGGCCCCGCCGCCGCCGGGGGGCGGCGGCCGGCCGCGGCGCGCCGGGGCTGTGCGCGGGGGGGGCGGTGGCGGGGCGCGTTGCGCCTGGGGTCGCGACCCGTGGCGCGGGCGATCGCGCCGGCGTCGATCGCCGACGTGGCATCCAGGCAACGCCGCAGGCGGTCGACGAAGGCCGGACGCTGCGGCCCGGCGAGGGTCCATGCGATCGCATCGACCGCCTGCCCGAATCGCTCTGCGCGGCGAAACGCGTCGCCGCGTTCCATCGCGTCGACGAGGCCGGCGGCCCGTTCGGCGGATGCCGGTGCGTCGGCCGCGGCGATCACGTCCGTCGCTTCGCCGGCGACGACCAGCGCCAGGTCCCGCGCAGCACGGGGCACGGCGAGGCGCGCGCACAACGCGTCGATCACCCGACGGGTCGCATCGCGATCCCCCTCGTCCCCGACGAACCGAAGCAGCACGGCGAACCGGACCTCCAGCGATGCCCGCCCGGTGGCCGCTCGATCGAGCGCGTCGAGCATCAGGGCGCCGCGGTCGGTCGCAAACAGCCGCTCGAGCTCAGGCAGCAGACGCTCGAGCGCCTCGGCGTCGCGAAGGACGGCGATCATCCGGGACGGTCGCTCCTCCGCCAGCCCGCGCGCGACTTCCTGCCAGACCCGTTCGGGCACCAGGGCGTCGATCTCGCCATCGGCCACCATCCGCCGCATCAACGCGAGCGTGCCGCCTTCGATGGAGAACTCGGTGAAGCGGGCAGCGAACCGTGCGACGCGCAGCACGCGGACCGGATCTTCGACGAATGCGGGGCCGACGTGCCGGAACAACCGGGCTGCGAGGTCCCGCCGCCCGCCGTACGGATCAATGAGGTCGCCCGTCGTCTCGTCCTCGGCCATCGCATTGATCGTCAGGTCGCGGCGCTCGAGGTCGGCTTCGAGCGTGACGGTCGGATCTGCGTGGAATTCGAAGCCGGCGTATCCCGGCGACACCTTTCGCTCGGTGCGAGCGAGCGCGTACTCCTCGTGCGTCCTGGGATGAAGAAAAACCGGGAAGTCGCGGCCCACCGGTTGGTAGCCGGCGGCGAGCATCTCGTCGACGGTCGCGCCGACGACGACGTGATCGCGGTCGACCACCGGGAGGCCGAGCAACCGGTCGCGGACCGCGCCGCCGACCACGTAGCTCTTCACTGCCCGGTCCGGTCGGCCGCGACCGTCGCGTCGGTCAACCGGGCCGACGATACGGTTCGTCGTCGACCAGGAACTCGGTCTCGGCGGCGGCTGCCGCGGCCCATCGGCGCATCCCGTCGAGCGCGAGAACCCGGTCCCGATACGCCGCGATGTCGTCCGGCAGCGCGACCGCGTAGGTCGAGAGCCGCGAGACCACCGGTGCGAAGTAGGCGTCGGCAATCGTGAACGAACCGAACAGCAGCGGGCCGCCGCTCCGTTCGAGACACTCGCCCCACATGGCGACCAGCCGGTCGACGTCGTCCTGCACGGCGATGCTCCAGCCGAAACCCGGCAGCCGGGCCGAGACGTTCATCGGCATCGCCTGCCGCAGCGTCGAGAAGCCCGCATGCATCTCGGCGCAGATCGAACGCGCCCGCGCGCGGAGCGCCGTGTCGGCCGGCCACAGGTTGCGGTCGGGGAAGCGTTCGGCGACGTATTCGGCGATCGCCAGCGTGTCCCAGACCTTCAGTCCGTTCGGGTCGACGTCCGTGTCGACCAGCACCGGCACCCGTCCGGTCGGCGTGTAGCGGCCGATCTCGGCGCGGAATCCAGGGGTGAACAGCGACAGCCGGACCTCGTCGAACGGGATGCCCGCCTCGGTCAGCAGCAGCCAGGGCCTGAGCGACCACGACGAGTAGTTCTTGTTGCCGATGACGAGCGTGAGCACCGGTCGGGCCGATCAGTGTGCGTCGTGCCGCAGGTGGTCGAGGTGCGACCGGCGACTCTTGCCGGCGAGGTAGACCGACGCCTCCTGCTCGAGCGGAATCGGCACGATGTCGAGGTCCGCGAGTCCGGGGAAGGCCCCGCTCGCGACGTTCGGCGCGCGCATCGAATCGAAGTTGTCGCGCGACATCAGCGTGGGACCCGGCGCGTATTCGAGAAAGGCCGCCTGCAACCGGCCGAGCCCGTCGGGCAACGCCATCACGGGGCGCGGACGGCCGTCGCCGCCGGCACGGTAACTGCCGGCGATGCGGACCAGGTCGGCCAGCGTGTAGACGCGCGGTCCGGCGAGCTCGTAGGTCCGCCCGAACGACTCGGAGTCGTCGAGCGTCGCGACGAACGCCGCGGCGACGTCGTGGACCGAGACCGGCTGGAACTGCGCGCCGGCCTTCGCGAGCGGGACGAACGGCAGCCAGCGCTGCATCGTCGCGAACAGGTTCAGGAAGCGATCGTCGCGGCCGAAGATCACCGACGGCCGGAAGATCGTCGCCGCGAGCGGCGGCTGGCCCGATTCGTCTCCCGTTTCCGCGCGCTCCACTTCCGCCTCGCCGGCGGCCTTCGACCGGAGGTAGATCGACGGCCCGTCCCGACTCGCGCCGAGCGCGCTCATGTGCAGGAGCCGCGGTACCCCGGCCGCGCGACACGCGGCGACGATGCGCCGCGGCAGGTTGACGTGCGCCGCG
>CAXTDA010000304.1:0-5256 GCA_964242935.1 uncultured Burkholderiaceae bacterium
CGAACGAGGACGTCAAGGAGTTCTATCTCGGCGTCGCGGGCGGCGACCGGAAGAGTTTTCGTGAGACGAAGTTCTATCGCCGGCGGAAGCGCTGGCTGTCCTGAAGCGGGAGACGATCCGCCATGGCCCATGCAGGACCCGAAGCCCTCGCGAAGCTGCAGGAGTTGATGCGCCAACTCCGCGCAATCCCGCAGTTGCGCGAGAAGCAGGCCGGCACGTTCTATCTCGCGGGTCAGGCGTTCGTCCATTTCCACGAGGCCGCGGGCAGGCTGCATGCGGACCTGAAGAAGGCCTCGGGGACCGGCTTCGATCGCTATCCGGTCGACACCGCACCGGAGCAGCGGAAGTTCATCGACGAGGCCAAGCGACGTGCGGCGAAGATCGTCGATGCGTGAGCGGTCCGTCGACCCGCGCAGGCGCCTCGCCGAAGCCTTCAAGCGAATGGCTCCGCCGCCAGCTGGACGTTAGGCGTTGCAAGAACAGTCTTTCATCCAGGGCTCAGTCGCCATCCTCATTCTCCCGTGCCAGTAGCGACTTGAGATGATAGGCATCGATGTTGAAGTCGGTGCCGTCCGATACCGCGGCCAGTACCAGGGGCGAAACGCGCTCCATCTCCTGCTCGGTCTCGGAACTCGTGAAGCCGGCCTCGGTCGCCTCGGCCAGCATCTTCGCCGACAGTCGCTTTGCCCTCGCTGCGTGGCTCTCGATGTCGGGATTGGCGCCGGGAGGGATATTTTCCTCGATCCATGCCTCGGCCCACCTCAGGAAGCGCTTGCTCATGACTGCCCACCCGTTCCTTGCGTCGAATTGAGTGCCGGTTTCCCGCCCCATTGCGCCCGACCGATTACTTCCGTTGCGAAATCGAGCTTACTGCATCGCGTCAAGAGTCGCCGCGACGCCGGCAAGGCGCTTTGCCCGGCCACGGAATGATGGCACTGGCCGCTGCGCGGAACAACCGCGTGGCCGGTGGCGGTCCGATTCAGGCGGAGGCTTGTCGGAGCAACCAAGGGGCGGCGCGCAGCCTCTTGCCGGTCACCCGGGCGCAGTACGCTGATCCCTGCTCGAGGAGTCCAAAGCCGGCTTGTCGAGCCGGGACATGCGGCATAAGCTTCGTTGGTCTGCAGATGACTGATTATCGGAGCGCGAGATGAAGAACTCCCTTGGGGCATTCGCCATCGCTGCCGTGTTCACGTCGGCATCCGCCATTGCGGACAGCCAGGTCATCGACCTCGACCAGCCCGGATCGCTGCAGGACTTGCGACAGCAACGAGCGGCGGACTATCAAAAGGTCATTCGCATCTTGCAAGCTGCCGAGCGCCTCCCTTCAAAGCAGGTCGAAGGCTGGGTTCGAACCGCGTACGGCGCCGAGTCAGTGCATCTGAGCCAACTACTGCTCGTCTCATATCCGCCAAAGCGGCATCTCGCGTTCTCGCTGGGCGAGGTCAGGTATTCGGCGACGGTCGCAGTATCGCTATTTCCGCCGGTTCTGACCCCTCCGCAGTAGGGTCGCCTCACCGCTTCATGGAGCGGACGCGCATGTCGCGTCGGCTTCGTCGGAGGGAGTTCAAACGGATGAGAAGCCCGCGACGGTTCGGTGACGGGACGGGGTCTCGGTGCGCGTGGAGTACGATCGAGCACATGCAAGCCGCTGCCGGAAAAGCCGTCGATGGCAAGGTCGTCGTTGAGGGTGCCTCGATCATCGAGGGCGCCCTTCTCGCCGTCATCGCGCGTGGGTTGAACGAAGGCTTCTTGCTCGGCGCTGAGCAAGAAGATGCGCTCCTCGCGGCGATAGCTGAGATCGACCGGGGTGAATACGTCGAGTTGGACGAACTGCTGCGTCGCAGCCGCAGCCGGGTTGAGTGTGGCCCGTCGGGTCAAGGTCTCCGCTCGAGCCGCACCACGGGTCCGTAACGCCGGCGTCCCGCGTTCTGGCATGCAAGGCGCGAGCACCAACCGGTTCCATGAGTATACGAACGACATGGCCCTCACCGCGGAGGGGTTGACGACCCTGCAAGAGGTGCTTCGCCAGATGCGGGCGATTCCCCAGCTCCGCGAGCGCGACAAGAGCTCGTTCGTGTTGCTCGGCCAGCCGTTCGCGACGTTCGACGAGGCCGGTGGAACGCTGTCGGTCTCGCTGCGGAAGGCGTCGGGCATGGGCACCGACCGCTTCCCGCTCGCCGATGCGTCGCAACGCCGCAAGTTCGTCGACGAGGCGAAGCGGCGTGCGGCCAAGCTCACCGACGAGTGACGAGGTCGCGATGAACATCACCAAAGCCCACGCCTTCTGCGCCAAGCTCCCCGGCGCCACGCGCGACCTCAAGTGGGCGTTCGAGGACAGCGTGCATCCGGTCTTCTCGGTCGGCGGCAAGATGTTCGCGATGTTCTCGCTGAAGTCCGACCAGCTCGTCGACCAGTTGATGTTCAAGACCGAAGACCATCGCTTCCTCGAGCTCACCGACCGCGAGGGCTTCGCGCCGGCGCCGTATCTCGCGAAGGCGAAGTGGGTCAAGGTCGAAGGCGTGCAGCGCCTGACCGACACCGAAGCCAGGCTGCTGTTGACCGAGGCACATCGCGTCGTGATGGCCAAGCTGTCGAAGAAGATGCAGAAGGCGATCGCGGATGGCACGCAGCGCTGAGCCGACAGTCAGGCGAGGAAGGTCATGACGACGAAGCTCGGCGCAGGACCGGGCGGCAAGCACCTCGACGATCGCGAGGGCCGCGACGCGCAGCAGCGCGAGGCCGACCTGCTCGCCCGCCTCCCGGTGCAGATCGCGCGCGCGAAGCATGCTTCCGGCTTCGGGACGATCCTCGCAGGCATCGACGCCACGACGATCGTCACGCGCGAAGCGCTCGCTGCGCTGCCGGTCACGCGCAAGTCGGACCTGAAGGCGATGCAAGACGTATCGCCGCCGTGGGGTGGTCTCACCGCGACCGACACGTCCGGGCTGTCGCGCCTCTTCATGTCACCCGGCCCGCTCTTCGATCCCGAAGGGCGTGGCGACGACTGGTGGCGCTTCGCGCGGCCGATGTGGTCGACGGGCCTGCGTCCCGGCGACATCGTGCACAACGCGTTCTCGTACCACTTCACGCCGGCCGCCTTCATGGTCGAAGGCGGCGCGAGGAAGATCGGCTGCCCGATCATCCCGGCGGGGACCGGCAACACCGACCTGCAGCTCCAGGCCATCGCCGCGCTGAAGCCCTCGATGTACGCCGGCACGCCGTCGTTCCTGAAGGTGATCGTCGAGAAGGCGGCCGAGACCGGCGGCGACCTGTCGAGCCTGCAACGCGCGCTGGTCAGCGCCGAACCGTTGCCGCCGTCGCTTCGCGCGTGGCTGGTCGAGCACGGGGTGCCGGTCGTGCTGCAGCTCTACGGCACCGCGGACCTCGGCTGCGTCGCCTACGAGACGCAGAGCGACGGCGTCGTGCATCCCGGCTTCGTCGTCGACGAGGACGTGATCGTCGAGATCGTCCGGCCGGGAACCGGAGTCCCGGTCGCGGACGGCGAGGTCGGCGAGATCGTCGTGACCAGCTTCAACGACGACTACCCGCTGGTGCGCTTCGCGACCGGCGACCTGTCCTCGGTGCTGGCCGGCGCGTCGCCGTGCGGCCGGACGAACCTGCGCATCAAGGGCTGGATGGGGCGTGCGGACCAGACGACGAAGGTGCGGGGCATGTTCGTCCATCCGTCGCAGGTCGAGGAAGTGCGGAAGCGCTGTCCCGAGATTGCGAAGGCGCGTCTGGTCGTGTCGGGGTCGACCGGCGACGACCGCATGACGCTGAGGTGCGAGGCGGTCGACGGGTCGATCGACGACGCCCGATCGGAGCGCGTCGTCGCGACGATCCGCGAGGTCGTGCGGTTGCGCGGTGCGGTGGAGTGGGTCGCACCGGGCACGTTGCCGAACGACGGCAAGGTGATCGACGACGTGCGCGTGCAGACCTGACGAAGGCTGCCGGCCGGCAACGCGGCGCCGAGCGGATCATCTGTCGGTCGTCCCAACCTCTCCGCCTGCCATCGGCGGCGAAAGCGGACCCGCGGTCCCGGCCGCGATCGGCTGCGATCGAGCGGACTCGTGACGCCGCGCCCGCCTCTGTTCAGGACATGCGTATAGATCATCGTCGTCTCGACGCTCGCGTGCCCGAGCAACTCTTGCACGGTGCGGAATGTCATGGCCGGCCTGCAGCGGGTGGGTCGCGAAGGCATGACGCAGCACGTGCGGCGATGTCGGCTTGGTCAAGCCGGCGCGCGCCGCCGCGGCCTTCACCGCACGTAGGACGTTCTGATCGTAGAAGTGGTGCCGCCGGATGACGCCGGTACGTGGATCGATCGACCGTGCGCGGCTCGGGAAGACGAATTGCCATCCCCATTGCCTTGCGGCGTTCGGAAATTTCACGCCCAGTGCATACGGCATCTCAACCTCGCCGAAGCCTTCCGCGAGGTCGCGTTCATGGAGGCAGCGAGTCCGCGCGATCTGGTCGCGCAAAGGTATCCCCAGGTTTTCCGGCAGCACGGTGACGCGATCCTTCGAACCTTTGCCTTCGGGAACGACGATCTCGCGCCGCTCGAAATCGCGGCCCTTGACGCGGAGTCGCAGGCCTTCGAGCAGGCGCATGCCCGTGCCGTAGACCGTTGGGCTTCGTAAGCGCAGGCCGGTGCTAGGATCGTGCGCATGATCGATTGGTCCACATGCTCGGCCGTTGAGCGTGACCCGGAGCGCGTCAGCGGCGCGTGAGTCTTCCGGGACTCGCGTGTTCCCGTTGCAGCGCTGTTCGAAAACCTTGAGGACGGCGTTGCGGTTGGTCAGTTCGCAGAGCTCTTTCCGGGCGTCACGTTGGATCAAGCCCGCACGGTGCTTGACCACGCTGCGCGCAGCGCCCTCGCTAAAGCATAGTGCGCGTGCTGTTCGATCAAGGCCCGCCGGCGCCGTTGCGCACCGCCTTGGTCGGTCATGAGGTCGAAACGGCCTATGAGCAGGGCTGGTCGACGTTGAAGAACGGCGACCTCTTGTTGGTCGCCGAGGAACACGGCTTCGATGTCCTCGTCACGACTGACATGAATCTGAGATACCAGCAGAACCTGTCGGCACGTCGCATGGCGTCGTAGTCCTCAGCACGACGAGTTGGCCGCGCATTCGTGCGGGCTCCCAAGGTGTTGCCGCCGCGGTCGATTGCGTAAAGCCCGGCAGCTATCTGGAATCACCGTTCCCTAGTGTCCTGAGTTAGTAATTCGTACCATTAAGACGGCTCGCAACGGGGATG
>CAXTDA010000305.1:0-919 GCA_964242935.1 uncultured Burkholderiaceae bacterium
GGCGGGCCGCCCCCCCCCCCCGCGCCCCGCGCCCCCCCCCCCGACATCCTCGCGGCCGAGGCGCAGCTGCACGCGGCCACCGCGGCGGTGGGCGTCGCGACGGCCGACCTCTACCCGCGCATCACGCTGAACGCGAGCGGCGGTCCGCAGGCGCTGACCGTCGCCTCGCTGTTCGACCGTGGCAACCTGGTGTGGTCGCTGACCAGCGGCATCGTCGCGCCGATCTTCGACGGCGGCACGTTGCGGGCCCGCCGGCGTGCCAGCGTCGACGCGCTCACCGCGAGCGCGGCCGCCTATCGGTCGACGGTGCTCGACGCGGTGCGGGAGGTCGCGGACGTGCTCGCGTCGATCGAGCACGACGGCCAGTCGATGGCCGCGCAAAGCCGGTCTCTCGCGATCGCGGAGCAGAGCGTCGACCTCGCGCGGCTGAGCTACCAGGCCGGCAACAGCGGGATCCTCCAGCTGCTCGACGCGGAGCGGCTGGTGCAGCGCGCGCGGCTCGAGTCGCTGCAGGCGCGCGTGCGACGGGTCGGCGACACGATCGACCTCTACCTGTCGCTGGGCGGCGTACCCGCCGCACTCGGCGCCTCGCCGGCCGGCACATAGGCCGTGAAGCCGGC
The DNA here is from genome assembly GCA_964242935.1 of uncultured Burkholderiaceae bacterium. Classification (GTDB taxonomy): domain Bacteria; phylum Pseudomonadota; class Gammaproteobacteria; order Burkholderiales; family Burkholderiaceae_D; genus CAHJXF01. The sequence continues at coordinate 621 of CAXTDA010000305.1, forward strand.
GCGCCTCAGCCGGTCCGGCGGGGGGGGGGGGCGGCGCGGGGCGGCGCGCCCGGGGGGGGGGGCGCGCGGCCGGGCACAGCGCCGTTCACGCCGGCGCCCCGCCGCCGGGCGGGGGGGCGCCGGCCGCGGCCGGCGTCTCGAACCGTTGGTCGATGTGCCGCGCGAACCGTTGCCGGTCGGCGCCGTGCACCGGGGCGGCGTCGGGCCACGGCCAGCCGCCGAAGCCGGTCCGCTGATAGTCGGCGAACGCCTGCTCGAGCTCCGCGCGCGTGTTCATCACGAAGGGTCCGTACCGGGCG
>CAXTDA010000305.1:929-5227 GCA_964242935.1 uncultured Burkholderiaceae bacterium
ACCGCCGCGCCGATCGGTCGTCCCTGCAACAACAGGAACTCGGCCTCGGTGTCGCCGTTGACCAGTTGCACGTCGGCGTCGCTGCGCAGTTCCAGCATCGCGTGCGCGTCGACCCGCTCGCCATCGATCACGACCGAGGTTCCCTTGAAGAAGTAGAGGCTGCGACGCGTGTCGGCGCCGGCCGCGCGCGGCAGCGTCCAGCGCGCTTGCGCATCCATGCGGACGGTGCGGATGGCGACGTCGGCTTCGACGCGCGACGCCCACGAGCGCGGCGGCGGCGACAATGTGGCGTCGCCGGGCGCGAGGCGCCCCGCGATCGAGACGACGTCGGGCGATCGGCCGGCCTCGTCGACGAAGCGCCGCTGCGGCACGTCGTCGGCCCAGAACATCGTGAAGTGGGGATCGGCCATCTTGTCGGCCGGCGGCAGGTTGAGCCAGATCTGGAACAGCTCGAGCGGATTGCCCCGGTCGACCTCGAGCAGCGGAAACATCTCCGAATGCACGATGCCGCGGCCCGCGGTGATCCATTGCACGTCGCCGTGACCGAAGCGCGCGGCCGCGCCGAGCGAATCGGCATGATCGATCAGCCCTCTGCGGACGATCGTCACGGTCTCGAAGCCGCGATGCGGGTGCGGCGGGAAGCCGGGTACCTCGGTCCCGTGGTACATCCGCCAGCCGTCCTTCCCGTCGAAGTCGCTGCCGATCCGCCGGCCCTCCAGCGACGCATCGGGGCCGAAGCGGCCGTTGCCGCGCGGGTAGCCGTCGTCGTGATAGGCGCAGAACAGGAACGGATCGATCGTGACCCACGGAAAGCCGAGGGGATGCCGCTCGACGATGCTCGAGGCCATGCGGGACTCCTTTCGACATTGCGGTTCGCCGCTCGGGTCGTCGTCGGCCGCGCCCGTGATCAGCCCGGGCCCGAGTCGGGCCGCGAAGCCCTTGTCCTTTTCAACCGGCATCGGCGGACTACAACATGCTTCGCGTGAACGCCTCGGTCCTGCCCGACAGATGGAGCGCCAGCTGCACCACGATGCCATGCGCTTCGCCCGACTCGCCGACGCCGGTCACGATGCCGGCGGCCAGCAGTGCGGTCGGCACGAACCAGCGGAGCGACGAGCGCTTGTCGGCGACGCGTCCGCGCGGAATGACGGTCCACGCGACCAGCGAGCCGAGCGCGAGACCGATCGCCACCTCCGACACCGAGTGCGCCGACAGCAGCAGGCGAGAGAGGCCGACGACGAGCGCGGCAACCAGACCGGCGACGACGGCACGTCGCTGCGTGACAGCCGGCTGGTCTTGCGTCAGCCACCAGCCGAGCATCGGCAGCACGGCAGCGGCCAGCGTGCTGTGACCGCTGATGCCGGTGAAATCCAGGGTGCGGCTGCCGATTCCCCAGCCGAGGAAGGCCACCTTGCTCGCGAGCACGGCGACGACGGCGCCGCCGAAGCACGCGGCCCAGCGGAGCGCGACCCGCCGGTCGCCGACCGCCCAGAGGCTGATGCAGATACACGATGCCGCGGGCAGGAGCAGCAGCGAGTTGCCCCAGCGCGTCACGAACATCCAGCCGGTCGTCAGGTCCATCGGGTCACGAGTCGATCGATTCGTTTCGGGAAGGTGGGTCCGGACGCATGGTCTCATGGCGGCCTCGCGTTCTGTCCGTGCCGGACGGAACCACTCCGAAAGCCGACCATGCCGTCGAACGCCTCGCAAGACCTCTCGTCGTGACGAGGCGCGCCGGACGTCGCGGCTCCGTTCTCGTCGCACTCTGCCTCGCCGTCGGGGCGCCGCGCGCATTCGCCGACGACCCCGCGCCGCCGATCCGCGTCGCGCTGATCGAGAGCCTGAGTGGCGCCTTCGCGAACACCGGCGAGGCGGTCCATCGCAACCTCGTGTGGGCGCTCGAGCGCGTCAACGCCCGCGGCGGCGTCCGCTTCGCCGACGGGCCGCACGCGTTGCGACTGGACCGCTACGACAGCAAGGGACAAACCGACGAGGCGCTTTCGGCGCTGCGTTCGGCGATCGACGACGGCGCCCGCATCGTCGTGCAGGGCAACTCGTCGGCAGTCGCCGCGGCGCTGGTCGAGGCGATCGAGCGCCATAACGTCCGCGATCCGGCGCGACGCCTGCTGTTCCTCAACTATTCGGCGGTCGACCCGTCGCTGACCAACGAGCGCTGCAGCTTCTGGCATTTCGCCTTCGACGCGAATGCCGACATGCGCCTCGCCGCGTTGCTGAGCCGGCTTCGCGACGACACGGCCGTGACGAAGGTCTACCTGATCGGTCAAGACTACAGCTTCGGGCAGGCGGTGCTGCGCGAGGCACGACGCCAGATCGCGCTCGTTCGACCGGACGTGTCGATCGTCGGCGACGACCTGCATCCGCTCGGGCGCGTGAAGGACTTCGCGCCGTACGCGGCGAAGATCGTCGCGAGCGGCGCGCAAGCGGTCCTCACCGGCAACTGGGGCAACGACCTGACCCTGCTCGTCAAGGCGGCGCACGACGCCGGCTTCGCCGGCCGCTACTACACGTTCTACGGCAACGCGCTCGGCGTTCCCGCAGCGATTCGGGACGCGGGCGTCGGCCAGGTGGTCGCGGTGGCCGACTGGCTCCCCAACGTCGACACGACGGCGTCCGCGACCTTCTATCGTGCGTTCCGCGAACGCTTCCCGAAACCCGCCGACGACTACGTGCACCTGCGGATGCAGCTGATGATCGAGGCGCTGGCCCAGGCGCTCGAACGTGCGGGCAGCGCCGACCCGGTCGCCGTCGCCTATGCGCTCGAGACGGCCGACGTGACGCTCGCCGGCCGGCGCGGCCGCATGCGGCCGAGCGATCACCAGTTCCAGCAACCGCTCGTGGTCGGCGTGATGGAACATCAGGGGGCGGCCGGCGTGCCGTTCGACGTCGAAGGCTCGGGCTACGGCTTCCGTGTCGTCAAGGCGATCGACGCGTCCGAAGCCGAACTGCCGACGAGGTGCCGGATGCAGCGGCCCCGACGCGGCGAAGACACCACTCACATCGAACGAGGAGAACCATGACGACCGCCCTGCCTTCCAGCATGCTGCAGATGCGTTCGCTGATCCGTCGCGACGGAACGCTCGAGTTGTCGCTGGTCGAATTGCCGCTGCCGACACCCGCGGCCGACGAGGTCCTGATCCGCGTCGACGCGGCGCCGCTCAATCCGTCCGACATCGGACTCGTCTTCGGCGCCGCCGACACGCGCACCGCGGCCGCGTCGGGAACGCCGGACCGCCCGATCGTCACCGCCCGCGTCCCGCCGGCGGCGATGAAGGGAATGGCGGGTCGCGTCGACCAGTCGATGGCGCCGGGCAACGAGGGCGCCGGCCTGGTTGTCGACGCCGGCGGCTCGGACGCGGCGCAGGCTCTGATCGGCAAGACGGTCGCGGCACTCGGCGGCGGCGGCATGTACGGGCAATACCGTTCGGTGCAGGTCGCTCAGTGCCTCGCATTGCCGGACGGCGCGACCGCCGTCGACGGCGCGTCGTGCTTCGTCAATCCGCTGACCGCGCTCGGGATGACCGAGACGATGCGGGCGGAAGGGCATCGGGCGCTGGTCCACACGGCCGCCGCGTCGAATCTCGGCCGGATGCTCGCCCGCATCTGCCTCGCCGACGGGATCGGCCTCGTCAACATCGTCCGGCGGCCCGAGCAGGCGGACGTGCTGATGGGCATCGGTGCCCGGCACGTCTGCGTGTCGAGCACGCCGGGCTTTCTCGACGACCTCACCGACGCGATCGCAGCGACCGGCGCGACGATCGGCTTCGACGCCACCGGCGGCGGTCGGCTCGGCGGGCAGATCCTCGGATGCATGGAGGCGGCGCTCGTTCGGACGGCGGCCGGCTACAGCCGCTACGGAACGACGACGCACAAGCAGGTCTACCTGTACGGCGGACTCGACACCGGCCCGACCGAGTTCGTCCGCAACTTCGGCATGAGCTGGGGAATGGGTGGCTGGATCCTGTTCTCGTTCCTGCAGAAGATCGGACCCGAGCGGCTGCTCGCCTTGAAACAGCGCGTGGCCGCCGAGCTAACGACCACGTTCGCGAGCCGCTACCAGCGCACCATCTCGCTCGCCGAGGCGCTCGGCCTCGACACGATCGCCGACTACGACCGCCGCGCGACCGGCGCCAAGTTCCTGATCGCGCCGAACGCGGCGCCGTGAGCGGCGGTCAACCGACCTGCTGGATTCCGGCGATCAGCCACGGCTCGTTCGCGGCCGTCGCGGACCGGCGCAGGTGCCAGACCTCGTCGAACGGGCCCGCGGCCGCGCCGACGTT
>CAXTDA010000306.1:0-5197 GCA_964242935.1 uncultured Burkholderiaceae bacterium
CGCCGAGCGGGAACGGGGCGGAAAGCCGCTCCGCGCCTCGCGCCTCGAGCAGGCGTCCGGTCTCCGCGAGGAACGGCTGCGCGAGCAGGAAGCGCGTGGCGGGTCCGACCGGCGGGGCGGCGCGCGACTGCCGCGGCGGGAAGAAGCGGACGGCGATGCCCATCGCGTCGAACAGGCGGGCGAACTGGTCCTCGACCACGTCGGCCAGCGTGCCGACCACCATCAGCGTGCGGGTGGCGGCGGGGGCGGGGCGCCGGCCGGGGGGGAGGCGCCGGGTGGCGGCGGCCGGCTCCGCCGGCAGCGTGGGCACCAGCGCGGCGAGGCACGCGTCCTCGCCCTGCGTGAAGGTGGTCTCGATGCCGCTTCCCGAGTAGTTCAGCACGCGCACGCGCGGCATGAACCCCTGCGTCAGGCGCTCCGCGGCGCGCGACAGGTCGAGCTTGATCACCTCGGACGGGCACGAGCCGACCAGGAACAGCGTGCGGATGTCGGGCCGGCGTTCCAGCAGCCGCGCGACCACGCGGTCCAACTCGTCGTGGACGTCGGCGAGACCGGCGAGGTCGCGCTCGTCGATGATCGCGGTCGCGAAGCGCGGCTCCGCGAAGATCATCACGCCGGCCGCCGACTGGATCAGGTGCGCGCAAGTGCGCGAGCCGACGACGAGGAAGAACGCGTCCTGCATCTTCCGATGCAGCCAGATGATCCCGGTGAGTCCGCAGAACACCTCGCGCTGCCCGCGCTGACGGAGGACCGGCGCGCCGACCGGGTCGCGAGGTTCGCGCGCCGCGCACGCTTCGGCGGCGACGATCGGCGGGATGCGGGTCGGCCTCGCGGCCACGGCGGCGCTCATGCCGCCCACTCCGCCCAGTGCGTCGCCTCGGCATCGTCGGCCACCGGACGGACGCCGCCGCGGCGCGCGGCGCGCAACTTGACGATGAACTGCGTCGCATTGATCGCGTAGGCCGCATACGCGGCGAGCGCGAGCAGCATCAACTGCCGGTCGCCGAGCCACCCGAAAGCGAGCGAGAGCAGATAGGCGGTGTGCAGCGCCAGCACCAGCATGCTGAACGCGTCTTCCCAGAAGAACATCGGCGCGAAGAGATAGCGGCCGAACACCACCTTCTCCCAGATGCAGCCGGTGATCATGATCGCGTACAGCGCGAACGTCTTGACGACCACCGAGCCGACCGCGGCCGCGTGTCCCTGCCCGCTCGCGAGGTAGCGGACGACGAGCACCAGGCTGACGACGAAGATCAGGAACTGCACCGGCGCCAGCACGCCCTGGACCATCGTCCACCGCGTCCCGTCGCGGCGCGCACGCTCGGCCCGCGTGTACAGCGGCAACGGCCGGCGACGGTCGTTCGCTGCGCCGGAAGGGTCCTGCGGGTCTCGCGTCGACGGCTGATGCATGACGGCCAATCTAGCGAGCCGGCCGCCGACTGTCAACTAAAATGGACGTAACAAAAAATTGACGTTTACAAATCGAAAAATCTGGAGTTAGATGCGGCCCATCCGGTCATGTCGTCATTTGTCCTACGCACCGCTCAGCGGTTCGAACCGATAGACGTCGAAGTCTCCGGCTGCCGAATGGAGAGATTCGGCCTCTGCGGTGGACGATGCATTTCGTCGAACGAACCCGAAAAGCGGCGTCGACGAAGGACATCCCGGCGGTCGTTCGCCGCTTCTGGAGGGAGACGGTATGAATGAATTGCTCGACCTGCCTTCGTTCGACGCGACGGCATTGAAGGCGGCAGACGCCGTCTCGGGATCGGGAAGCAAGGCGGGGCAGTACACCACGCGCCCGGCCTTCGTCAGTCGACCGCGACCGTCCGGTGGCAAGCGGTGGAGCAGTTCGTTGTGCGATCGCGATCTCCAGTGCCTCGTCGGCATCCTCGAGGACGATCTGATCCCGCAACTGCTGAGCACTTTTTCTCCCGCCCGTCACGTGCCCGACGCTCGTTTCGCATCGCCCTGACGATGCGCGGACTGTCCGGTTCGCAGCGCGGCCACGGGTGCCGCGCGGCGCAACGATCCTTCGCACGCCGTCCCGGCCGGCGATGCAACGCGGCATCGCGTGGCCTCGCGTCCCGGGCAGTCGTGGCGTCGCGAGGTCGCAAGCTGCGATGAACGGGGTCCGGAACGGCGGGAATGGGGAAGAACACCAAAGCGGCGGGGCGATCATTCAAGTCTGAACGGGCGCTGGCCGCGTTCGACCCGGCGGCGGATGCGCAGCGACGCCTGATCGACGCCCAGGCCTCGATCGACCGCGACTACACCCGGCTCCGCGAACTCGAGACCCGCTACCGCTACCTGTTCCAGTCGTCGACCGACGCGATCCTGCTGTTCGACGCCGCGAGCCGGCGGATCGTCGACGCCAACCCTGCCGCGTGCCAGCGCCTGTCGACCTCGTCGGCCGCCCTCGTCGGATCGTCGATCAAGTCGATCGTCGGGGCCGACGGCGAAGCGCTCCTGACCCGCCGCCTCGATGCGCTGCTCGCCGGCGCCGACTCGCATCCGTTCAGTCTCGTGATGGCCGACGGCACCAGCGCGACGGCGGTCGCTTCGCTGTTCCGCCAGGACGGGGCGCACGTCTTCATGCTGCATCTCGACGCCCCCGGCGGACGGGCGAGGCCGCATGCGCGCGACGGCGCGAGCGATCGCAGCTTCGCCGACTACTTCGCGTCGTCGCCGGACGCGACGGTGCTGACCGACCGGACCGGGAAGATCGTCCAGGCCAACGCCGCGTTCCTCGAACTGATCCAGATCGCGACCGAACGTCAGGTGCGGGGTGCGTCGCTCGGCCGCTGGCTCGGACGAACCAGCGTCGACCTCGGCGTGCTGGTCACGAACCTGCGCCAGCGCGGCACGCTCAAGCTGTTCGCGACGCACCTGCGGGCCGAGCACGGATCGCTGACCGACGTCGAGATCTCGGCGGTCGCGCTCGGGGCCGGCGACGACGGACTGTTGGCCTTCGCGATCCGCGACGTGGGACGACGGCTGCCGTCGAGCGCCGGTGCGCGCGACGACCTGCCGAAGTCGGTCAGCCAGTTGACCGAACTCGTCGGCCGGCTGCCGATGAAGGACATCGTCGGCAACACGTCGGGGCTGATCGAGCAGATGTGCATCCGCGCGGCGCTCGAACTGACCCGCGACAACCGGGTTGCGGCCGCGGAACTGCTCGGACTGTCGCGTCAGAGCCTTTACGTCAAGCTGCGCCGTTACGACATGCTCGAATCGGGCGTCGACGAACCGAAGTGAGGGGTGCCGCCGGCGCTCTGGCGCCGCCGGCGTCCGCCGATCAGACCTTCGCGGTCGCGAACGAGCCGCCGAGCTTGCTGAACGACGCGAGGATGTTCGGCACCTTCGTCGGATTCAGATGCAGGTCGTCGAGCAGCGCCGCGCTGGTCACGACGAAGCCCTCGGAGATGCCGTCATGCTCGCGCTCGCGGTGCGCGAGCTGCATGCTCCAGCCTTCGAAGAGGCGGACCGGAATCTCCTGGTCCGCGAGCACCCGCAACTCCGAGTGGCGGACGTCGGCGCGAATGCTGTTCCAGATGGAGCCGAGTTCCTGGTTCGACCCCTCGATCCACTGGAAGAAGTGGCCGCGGTCGTACAGGATCACGCCGCTCACCCCGGCTGCCTTGTTCCGTTCGCGGGCATGGGCGAGCAGGTAGAAGAGGTCGACGTCGGTCGGTGCGAAGAGCGCGCGACTGCGGTAGACGATGACGGAGAGGTTCGACATGAAGTCACTCTGGCATGGCGCCGGACTCGGCGGTGGGTCGGCAGTGGACGATCATATCGCGATCGATCGCGCCGCGGCCTCATTTTAATGTCAATGTGGGTTGACAAGTCAAGCTGTAAATGTTGACATGAAGCATGTCCAGACTCCGCATGTCGGTACCCCGCATGTCCGTACCCGGCGTGTCCGCACCCCGCGTGTCCATGCCCCGGTTGTCGGCCGTCACCGAGTTGTTCAAGCCGGTGACCTGGTTCCCGCCGATGTGGGCGTTCGCCTGCGGCGTCGTGGCGTCGGGACTGCCGATCGTCGACCGCTGGCCGATCGTGCTGGTGGGGATCCTGCTCGCCGGCCCGCTCGTCTGCGCGACCAGCCAGGCGGTCAACGACTGGTTCGACCGTGACGTCGACGCGATCAACGAGCCAGAGCGGCCGATTCCGTCGGGCCGCATGCCGGGCCGCTGGGGCATCAACCTCGCGGTCGCGTGGACGCTCCTGTCGCTGGTCGTCGCGCTGATCCTCGGGCCGTGGGGCTTTCTCGCGGCGATGCTGGGCCTGCTGCTCGCCTGGGCGTACAGCGCGCCGCCGATGCGCCTGAAGCGGAACGGCTGGTGGGGCAACTCCGCTTGCGCGCTCTGCTACGAGGGCCTCGCGTGGATCACCGGCGCCGCCGTGATGTCCGCCGGCCGCTTCCCGGAAGTGCGCAGCATCGCGCTCGCGCTCCTCTACAGCGTCGGCGCGCACGGAATCATGACGCTGAACGACTTCAAGTCGGTGCGAGGCGACCGTCAGATGGGGATCGGCTCGCTGCCCGTCCGGCTCGGGATCGACCGGGCGGCGCACGTCGCTTGCGGCGTGATGCTGGCGCCGCAGGTCGTCGTCATCGGGTGCCTGCTGCTTTGGGACCGGCCGCTGCACGCGCTCGCGATCGGCGGGCTCGTCGTGCTGCAGTTCGCGATGATGCGGCGCTTCGTCGCGAAGCCGAGCGAACGCGCGCTCTGGTACAGCGGGTTCGGCGTGCCGCTCTACGTGATCGGCATGCTGATCAGCGCGTTCGCGCTTCGCGGCGTGGGCGGGACCGGTGGCTGACGACGCGACGGTCCGCGCGTTCGGCTGGCCGGCGATCGTCCGGCTGGGCTTCGTGCAGGCGTCGATCGGCGCGGTCGTCGTGCTGACGACGTCGACGCTGAACCGCATCATGGTCGTCGAGCTGGCCCTTCCCGCGCTGCTGCCGGGCGTCCTCGTCGCCTTCCACTATCTGTTGCAGGTGATGCGGCCGCGGATGGGGCACGGCTCCGACGTCGGCGGCCGGCGCACGCCGTGGATCGTCGGCGGGATGCTGCTGCTCGCCGCCGGCGGCGTGGTCGCCGCGCTCGGGGTCACGCTGATGCCGGCCCCGGTCGGCATCGCCCTCGCGTTCGCCGGCTTCGCGATGATCGGGCTCGGCGTCAGCGCAAGCGGG
>CAXTDA010000307.1:0-5180 GCA_964242935.1 uncultured Burkholderiaceae bacterium
TCATCGCGCCGTGCGACGAGGTCGCGCCCACCGCCGTCGACGACAGCTGGCGCGGCAGCGTCGCGGTCGTCGACGCGCCGTCGCGGATGCCGATCTTCCCGTAGTCGCTGCCCGGCTTCGCATCGGCCACGAACTTCAGCTTGTACTTGCCGAGTTCGACGGTGTCGTTGGCCTGCAGGAAGTGCTTCTTGATCGGCTGCCCGTTGACGGTCGTGCCGTTCGTGCTGCCGAGATCCTCGATGAACGAATCGTTGAGGATCGTGATCAGCACCGCGTGCTCGCCGCTGACGGCGAGGTTGTCGATGACGATGTCGTTGTGCGGCCGCCGACCGATCGTGGTCCGCTCCTTGGCCAGCTCCACTTCCTTGAGAACGAGCCCGTCCATCGAAAGAATCAACTTCGGCATCTGCTGCTCCGCGCCGTTTCCCGGCGGTCGTGCCTGCACGCGACGCGCGGCGACGTCATGCCGGCCGGCGGTCGTGCGAGCGACCGTCCGTTGCATCGTCCTGAAGACGCCCGTCGCGCGCCCAACCGACGCTCGCGAGAACGACGGATACGTTATCACGGCCACCCCGCGCGTTGGCCGCGTCGACCAACTTGCCCGCCACTTCGTCGAGCGCGGTGGACTCCGCGACGCGCTCGTCGACCGAACGCTCGAAGTCGGGGTCGTCGAGATCGAACACGGGGTCGCCGTCGTCGTGGCGGAGCAGGTCGAAGATCTCTTCGTCGCTCAGCATGTCGGGCAGGCCGTCCGAGCAGATCAGGTACAGGTCGCCGGGTGCGAGGTCGTAATCGTTGATCTCCGGCTCGGCGACGGCGTCGACGCCGAGTGCGCGCGTGACGAAGTTGCGGCTGATCGAGCCGCGCGCCTCGCCCGGCGTCAGCACGCCGGCGTCGAGCTGCTCCTGCAGCAGCGAGTGGTCGCGCGTCAGCAAACTGAGCGTGTCGTCGCGCATGCGGTAGATGCGCGAGTCGCCGAGATGCAGCGTCGTCGCGGCGGCGTCGCTGAAGAGCAGCATCGCGAGCGTCGTCCCCATCCCTTCGCAACCCGGCTCGCGGCTCGCGACGTCGATGATCGTCTCGTTCGCGCCGTCGATCCGCGCGCGCAGCAGCGCGTGCAGCATGCGCTGCGACCGATCGCCGCCCGTCCCCGAGCGCAACGCACCCCGGCGCCACTGGGCGAGGTCTTCGACCAGATGCCGCACCAGGAACTCGGCGGCGAGGCCGCTCGCCACCTCGCCGGCGTTGTAGCCGCCCATCCCGTCGGCAACGATCGCGAGGCCGCTGTCGGGCACGATCGCGATCGCATCCTCGTTCTGCTCGCGCACCATCCCGCGATGCGTCGCCTGCGCGTAGCGATACAGCAACGTGCCGGTCGCGCCGAGCGCGGGCGCGTTCATCGGCGGCCCCGCGATGGCTTCGAGGCACACGTCGGGGCCGCGAACGAACGCGAAGCGGGCGGCAGGGCGCGGACGGGGGTCATGCGGAGTCGAGTGGTGGAGTCGCCGCGTCTTCGCGCGGTTCGCGGCTCCGCGGATCATGACAGTGGCCCTCGAAGCCCGTCAATCCAGCGTCGTCCTAGTCCGAACGAGCGCGATCGCGGGGAGACGCGGCGATGGCGGATGCCGCGAACCGGAAGAAGCCGGTGCCCGCGCCGACGATCAGCTTTCGGCCGGACGGCTCGCGGCCCGCCGCGACATCACGGTCCCGACGACGACCACCAGCGCCGCGAGCATGACGCCGAGCCCGGTCGGCAACCATTCGCTCTGCGGCAGGATCGGGACGACCGCCGGATCGCCGGCCGCCATCTCGCCGGCGACGAAACCGAGCAGTGCGGCGCCCGCGGTGACGATCAGCGGGAAGCGCTGGATCACCTTCAGCAGCAACGTGCTGCCGAACATGATGAGGGGAATCGTCAGGCCGAGCCCGAGCAGCAGGACCAGCAGACGCGACGACGGCGGCGCGGTGTCGGCGATCGCCGCGAGCGCGAGCACGTTGTCGAGGCTCATCACGAAGTCCGCGACGAGGATGGTCCGGACCGCCGCAAACAGATCGCGCGCGGGATCGATCTTCTTGTGCTCGTCGTCGTTCTGCAGCAGCTGGATGCCGATCCAGACCAGCAGCGCCGCGCCGATCAGCTTCACGTACGGCAGCGTCAGCAGCGCCACCGCGAAGAACACCAGCACGACGCGGAGCACGATCGCGCCGGCGCTGCCGAGGATGACGGCCTGCCGCTGGCGGTCCGGCGGCAGGTTCCGCGCGGCGAGCGCGATCACGACCGCGTTGTCTCCCGAAAGCAACACATCGACCCAGACGATCTTCGCGATCGCGAGCCAGAACGCCGCGCTGACGAGATCGTCGGTCATCGATCGAGGCCGTCGGTTCCGCGTCGCGGCGGCGATGGGCCCGACATCGCGCTCAGAGAATCGACTTCAGCAGCTTGCCCATTTCGCCGGGATTGCGCGTGACCTTGATCCCGCACGCTTCCATCACCGACAGCTTCTCCTGCGCCGTCCCCTTGCCGCCGGAGATGATGGCGCCGGCATGGCCCATGCGCTTGCCCGGCGGCGCGGTCACGCCGGCGATGAAGCCGACGACCGGCTTCTTCATGTTGTCGCGCACCCAATACGCGGCCTCCTCCTCGTCCCCGCCGCCGATCTCGCCGATCATGATCACCGCGTCGGTCTCGTCGTCGTCGTTGAAGAGCTTCATCACGTCGATGTGCTTCAGGCCGTTGACCGGATCGCCGCCGATGCCGACCGCGCTCGACTGCCCGAGCCCGAGCTCGGTCAGTTGCCCGACCGCTTCGTAGGTCAGCGTCCCCGAGCGCGACACGACGCCGATCCGGCCCTTCATGTGGATGTGACCCGGCATGATGCCGATCTTGATTTCGTCCGGCGTGATCGTGCCGGGACAGTTCGGCCCGAGCAGCACGGTCTTCCGGTTCTGGCTGCGCATCCGGTCGCGAACCTCGACCATGTCGCGGACCGGGATGCCTTCGGTGATGCAGATGACGAGATCGAGGTCCGCCTCGACCGCCTCCCAGATCGCGGCCGCGGCGCCGGGCGGCGGCACGTACACGACCGACACGTTGGCGCCGGTCTGCTTCTTCGCCTCGCCGACCGACGCGAAGATCGGGATCCCCTCGAAGTCCTCCCCCGCCTTCTTCGGATTGACCCCCGCGACGAAGCAGTTCCGCCCGTTCGCGTAGTCGCGACACATGCGGGTATGGAACTGGCCGGTCTTGCCGGTGATGCCCTGGGTGATGACCTTGGTGTTCTTGTCGATCAGGATGCTCATGTTTCGATGATCCTACGTTCTGGCCTCCGGTCGAAGCGCCGGCACCACTTTTGAATTCGTCGCCCCGGCGAAGGCCGGGGTCCAAGTTTGCTTGCTCCGCTACGGCATCAACGTTTCGTACAGGTCGTCCCAGTTCGGGTTCATCTCCTGAATCAGGTTCACCTTCCAAGCACGACGCCATTCCTTGATCTGCTTCTCGCGCGTGATGGCCTCGACGATCGATTCATGCAGCTCGTACCAGGCAAGCCGTTTCAATCCGTAAGTCTTCGTGAAGCCGTCGACGACCGCTTCGCGATGTTCTTGAACGCGTCGAGCCAGATCGTTCGTCACACCGACGTACAGCGTTCCGTACGGCTTATTCGTCAGCAGGTAGACGTAAGCCTGCACTTCGATCGCCAGACTTGGACCCCGGCCTTCGCCGGGGCGACGAAAGCAAGGGCGTCGCGGTGATCTACCCGCCCCGCGCCGCCGCCACCACCTTCTCCCCCGCTTCCGTCATGTTCGCGGCCGAGATGATCGGCAGGCCCGAGTCCTTCAGCATCTGGCGACCGAGTTCCTCGTTCGTGCCCTTCATCCGCACCACCAGCGGCACCTTCAGCGACGTCGCCTTCGACGCCGCGATCACGCCTTCGGCGATCGTGTCGCACTTCATGATGCCGCCGAAGATGTTGACGAGGATCGCCTTCAGGTCCGGGTTCAGCAGCATGATCTTGAACGCCTCGGTGACCTTCTCGGTCGTCGCGCCGCCGCCGACGTCGAGGAAGTTGGCCGGCTCGCCGCCGAACAGCTTGATCGTGTCCATCGTCGCCATGGCGAGGCCCGCGCCGTTGACCAGGCAGCCGATGTTGCCGTCGAGGGAGATGTACGCGAGGTCGAACTTCGACGCCTCGATCTCGGCCGGGTTCTCCTCGTCGAGGTCGCGGAGCGCGACGATGTCCTGATGTCGATACAGCGCGTTCGAGTCGAAGTTGAGCTTCGCGTCGAGCGCGATGACCTGGCCGTCGCCGGTCAGGATCAGCGGGTTGATCTCGGCCAGCGACGCGTCGGTGTCCCAATACGCCTTGTAGAGCGCCTGGAAGATCGCGCGCGCCTGCGGCAGCGACGCGGCGGGCACGCCGATCTTCGTCGCGACGTCGTCGGACTCGGCGTCGGAAAGGCCGGCCTGCGGATCGATGAAAATCTTGTGGATCTTTTCGGGCGTGTGCTCGGCGACCTCCTCGATGTCCATCCCGCCTTCGCTCGACGCCATCAGCGCGACCCGCTGCGTCGCGCGGTCCGTCACCATGCCGAGATAGAGCTCCTTCTTGATGTCGGCGCCTTCCTCGATCAGGAGGCGCCGCACCTTCTGGCCCGCGGGCGACGTCTGGTGCGTGACGAGCTGCATTCCGAGGATCTCGCCCGCCTTCTGCCGCACTTCGTCGATCGACTTCGCGACCTTGACGCCGCCGCCCTTGCCGCGGCCGCCGGCGTGGATCTGCGCCTTCACCACCCACACCTTGCCGCCGAGCTCCTCGGCGGCGGCGACCGCCTCGTCGACCGAGAAGGCCGGGATGCTGCGCGGGACGGTCACGCCGTACTTCTTCAGGACGTCCTTGCCTTGGTATTCGTGGATTTTCATGTTTCCGTCTCTCGAGTGTCGTGCGAGGACTCCGCCGCGGGTCGATACCAGCGTGGATAGAACTGGGCGACCGCCGCACCGTCGGTCCGCAATGCATGGCAGCGGTCGAGCTGGAACGGCTTCGTCTCGAGCGGCGTCGAGGGGCCCGGCGCGGGGTCGCCTTCGGAGGCGTCGCGGGTGCGGACCACCTCGCCGGCGAATGCCTGCACGGCCGCGGTCGGCAACACGTTGGTGAGCTCGGTCAGGTGCGTGCAGCCGGCGG
>CAXTDA010000308.1:0-5135 GCA_964242935.1 uncultured Burkholderiaceae bacterium
CCGCCGATCGGCAGCGATTGGATCACGATCGGCGGCGAGCGGCTGGCTGCGCGGCCCAACCTCGGGGTTCTGACGCAGCCGCTGTCGGCGATCGGCCTGCCGGTCTGCGCGGTACCGGTGTTCGGCGCGACGACCGGCGTCGATGCCCACCTGCCGATCGGCGGCCCGCGGGGCGCCGGGCCGGGGCGCGCGGACCGCGTTCGGCGGGGCGCGCACGCGCGCGTGGCCGAGGGCGGCGCGACCGCGCGGATGGCGCGGTGATGGTTGTCGACCCGTCGACGTTCGCAAGCGGACGCTGCGTTCGAACTACGACTGTGCATCGCCTCGCGGCCCCCTGTCTGCAAGGCATTACGGCTATTGCGCGTCGTTCGCCAATGAACAACGGGGCTCGCCAATACACAGCGCCAAGATGGCGGGTTCAGCGACGACGGCGGGCGGCGCCCATGGCCAGCAGGGTGATCGCAAGTAGCGTGATCGACGCAGGTTCCGGAACGACTCGCGGCGCAGCACCGGCCGGTAAGTCCACCAGCAGGCCGACCAAACTCAGCGCATCGCTGAACCCGGCGTCGAGCGTGATGTTCAGCGAATTGATTCCCGGCGAAAGGAACGCGGAGACGTCGAACCGCACGATGTCAAACAGGTTTCCGTTCCCGATCGACGGGCCCGGCAGGGTCGCGCCCTGAAAGATACCGCCGCTTGCGAGCGCCGTGCCGTTGATGCGGATCGTCCCGTCGTCGCTGGAACTGAAGTTTTGTCCGTCGGACACGATAAAGGTGATGAAGGCGCTGCCGGACGTGTAGTTGATACCGCTCAGCGTTGCGTTCCATCCAGCGGCGTCAAACGCCGACGCGAAGTTAGAGTCGTTGCCGTTGAAGACGACGACGTCGCGGTTGTTTGCCGTATTGCCGTCATTGAAGAATATGACGGTAGCCGCGCCGTTGACTTCCGACGCCGGTGTCGCGTTCGGCTTGTTGAAGTTCGAGAGGGCGTACGCTCCGTTGCCGTTGATGATCGACGTCGTATTCGCGCGGTAGGCTTGGCTATTCGCAAAGTTCCAGAAGTTGTCTTGCGAGAAGCCGATGTTTGTGCCGGTCACGCTCTGGCCTGCGACGGTAACGGTCGCGTTCGACGTTGGATCGGTCGAGTTCGTTGGCCCGTGCCAAAACAGATACGACTGCGTGACGGGACCGGTGACACCGGTCACGTTGATCGTTCCGGATCCCGACCCCCTGAGCCCGCCAGTACCAGCCGCGACGAAGTCAGTGTTGAAGATAGTCGTGTAGCTCGTGATGGCATTGGCATGCGCAGTGGCAGAAGACAACACTGTGATGCAAAGCGCTAGACCTGCTTTCAAAAAATAGTGCATCGTCGCTCCCCTGTTTCGAGTTGGAATCGATGACCAAAGGCGAAGATCGGCGAAGCAGAATATGTGCCAGACAAAAAACGCAGTTGCTTCAATCTCTTGCGACAAGCGAAATGCACGAAATGTAAAAATTGCCGACAGTCACCCGGCTCGCGGGAGGTCTGCGGTGCTGCTCTTGCTCCATCCGGTGTCGAGCGCTTGTCAGCCATGGTGAGCGGCGCCCATTCAGCTGCTCACAGGACTCGCCCGGTTCAACGGTGGCGCGCAGTGGGCAATCCATGCGGGGCTGGTGCCGTCGATGCCGCTCGCAATCGCCTAGCGGCTTTTCAAGCCCGCGTTACCTATGCAGATGACGCTGTCGTCCGCAACGTTGCACGATCGGTGCGATGCTCCAAACGCGTTCGGCGGAAAGTGCGCGCATCGACTCATCGATCTCACTGCAACGCCAGAGCGTGCCTCGGTCCTTCACGACGGCCTCTCGAAGCCCGGGGTGTTGCCTCCACGTGGATCATGCCGTGACCGTCGACGACCCGACGACGCTGGCCGAGGTGACGGCCGCGTTCGAACGCTACGAGGCCGCGCTGGTCGGCAACGACGTCGCCGTCCTCGACGCGCTGTTCTGGCGCTCGCCGCTGACTCTTCGCTATGGCGCCGGCGAGAACCTCTACGGGCACGACGCGATCGCCGCGTTCCGGAAGGGCCGTGCCGCGACCGGCCTCGCGCGCACGATCGTCCGGCAGGTGATCACGACCTACGGCACGTCGCTCGCGACCGCGAACATCGAGTTCGTTCGCGACGGCAGCGCGCGGATCGGTCGGCAGAGCCAGACCTGGGTGAAGATGCCGGAAGGCTGGCGCGTGGTCGCCGCGCACGTCAGTTCGATCGATCCGCCGTCATCCGGGAGTCGATGACTGCGAAGCGCGCGCCTCGTGCAGCGCCTGCTGCAGCACGTCGAGCGAGCCGATGTGATTGGCGAGCAGCAGGATGAGCCGCGCGTTCAAGGCCTGACTCTCGGCGTTCTCCAGGTCGCGGTGGGCCTCGATCAACGCTTCGTAGAAGTCGTCCGGCGACTCGAGATGGGGCGTGACGATCAGGTCCATGTGGTCTCCATCAGGCGACGGCCAGGGCGCGCCGCATCGCGACCGCGATCTGGTCGGCCGTCGGCTTCCGCCAGCGGGCCGAGACGTGCTGGTCCGGTCGGAACAGATAGACGGAGCCCGGACGCAGGTCGTAGCGCTGCGTCACCAGTCCGTCCGGATCCGCGACGGCATTCCCGGCCGCCGCGCCGCGCTCGTCGAGCACCAGGACCTTCAGCGGGATGCCGTTCCCGAGACGTTCGAGCGAGCCGATCAGCGCGGCGCTGTCGTCGCCTGCCGCCACCAGCACGGTGAAGCCGGGCCCGAGCTCGCGGAGAAGCCACGAGCGGGTGCCGTCGGCGCGGTCGAGCGGCGCGTCGGTCGCGGCCGCGCCGGGCACCATGCGGCCGGCGAAGGCCTCGGCGTCGGGGGTGTTCAGCGTCGAGCCGTGGAGCGTGGCCGGCACCGACAGCCGGCCGCTGTTGACGAGCGAGCGCGCGAACGGCTTCGTCTTCGCGAGCTCGAGCACGGCGTCGCGAAAGAGCCGGCTGATCTCGCTCTTCGGCGTGATGAAGTCGGTGGCCCGCGTCGAGTTGCGGATGTTCTCGTCGGCGGCGTACTCGCGCTCGTCGGCATACGTGTCGAGGAGCGCGTCGGGCGCATGGCCGTCGATCACCGCGGCGAGCTTCCACGCGAGGTTCTCCGCGTCCTGCACGCCGGAGTTCGCGCCGCGCGCGCCGAACGGCGAGACGCCGTGCGCCGAGTCGCCGGCGAACAGCACGCGTCCGTGCCGGAAGCGATCCATCCGCAGGCAGGCGAAGGTGTAGACGCTGGCCCACTCGAGTTCGAACGCCGCGTCCTTCATCGTCGAGTGCGCGAGCAGCGCCTTGACGCGCGGGATGATGTTCTCCGGCTTCTTCTCCTCGTCCGGGTCGGCATCCCAGCCGAGTTGGAAGTCGATGCGCCAGACGCCGTCGGGCTGGCGATGCAGCAGGACGCTCTGGTTCGGATGGAAGGCGGGATCGAACCAGAACCATCGCTCGGCCGGCGCGTGATGCTTCATCCGCACGTCGGCGATCAGGAAGCGGTCGCGAAAGACGCGTCCCTTGCTTTCCTGGCCGATCAGTTGGCGCATCGCCGACCGCCCGCCGTCGCAGGCCGCGACGTAGTCGGCGTCGATCCGGTATGCGCCGTCGGGCGTGTCGATCGTCAGCGTGACGCGGTCGTCGTGCGGCTCGACGCCGACGATCTTGTTCTTCCAGCGCAGGTCGATCAGCGGCAGCGACGCCGCGCGTTCCGCGAGGTAGCCCTCGACGTAGTACTGCTGCAGGTTGATGAACGCCGGGTTCGCATGGCCGGCCTCGGGCAGCAGGTCGAAGCTGTAGATCTGCTCTTCCTTGAAGAACACCTTGCCGACGTTCCACGAGACGCCCTTGTCGACCATGCGATCGCCGCAACCGAGGCGATCGAAGATCTCGAGGGTGCGCTTCGCGAAGCAGATGGCGCGCGAACCCGTCGACAACGTGTTGTCGTTGTCGAGCAGGACGACGGGGACGTTCCGCTGCGCGAGGTCGACGGCCAGCGCGAGGCCGACCGGGCCGGCGCCGACGACCACGGCCGGATGCCGCGCGTTCGTCGGGGCCGACTGGTCGGCGTTGCGTCGGTAGTCGAAGACGAGCTTCTGGTAGTCGACGTCGGCGCCCTTGCCCGCGGCAAGTTCGTTCAATTGCATCACGGTCTCCTCGCGGCGCACTGCGGCGCCTTTCGCTGCAGCGTCGGCGACGGCGATCAGCCTTCCAGCGTCTCCCACATCTGGCGGTCGCGCTCGGCGGTCCAGATGCGCGGGTCCGCGTACTGCGTCGCTTCGTCGTAGCAGCGCGTGACGTCGAACGGCATGCAATGGTCGAAGATCACCCAGTGGCCGTACTTCGGCTTCAGCCTCGCGTACGTGTCCTTGTAGACCGCGTTCAGTTCCTTCCCGGCGGCGACGCCGCCCTCGACGCTCGCGCGGACGTCGGCGATGAAGCTGCCGGTCGACTGCAGGCCGGCAGCGACCCGCTCCTCGCCGAGCAGCGCGGGACCGCGGCCGGGGACGAGGGCGACCGGCTTCAGCGCGGCGACGTTCTCGAGCGTCTTCGGCCAGTCCTTGAAGTAGGCGTCGCCGGCGTACGGCGTCGCGTCGAACTCGACCAGGTCGCCGCTCAGCAGCACGCGGTCCCCCGGCAGCCAGACGACGGTATCGCCCTTCGTGTGTCCGCGACCGAGCTGCAGCAATTGGACCTCCAGCTTGCCCAGCCACAGCGTCATCTTTCCGGTGAACGTGATGGTCGGCCACGTCATGCCGGGCGGCACGCTTTCGACATCGCGGAACAGGCGCGGAAAGCGGCCGATCTCGCTCGCCTTGTCCTGTTCGCCGCGTTCGACGATCAGGTCGTACGTGTCCTGGCTCGCGATGATCTGCTGGGGGTTGAAGCCGCTCGCGCCGAGCACGCGAACCGCGTGGTAGTGGGTCAGCACGACGTAGCGGATCGGCTTGTCGGTGACCTCGCGGATCCGGCGAACCACGTCCTGGGCCATCGCCGGCGTGGCTTGCGTGTCGGCGACCAGGACCGCGTCGTCGCCGACGATGATCCCGGTGTTCGGGTCGCCCTCGGCGGTGTAGGCGTAGGCGTGGTCCGACAGCTTCGTGAAGCTGA
>CAXTDA010000309.1:0-5131 GCA_964242935.1 uncultured Burkholderiaceae bacterium
GTCCGCGAGCAGCGCCGGCCCGGAGAGGTAGGTCTCGACGCAGCCGTCGCGGCCGCAATAGCAGCGCGGCAGCGGCAGGTCGTCGCCGTCGATCCGCGGCAGCGGGTTGTGACCCCACTCGCCGGCGATCGCGTTCCGGCCTTCCCAGCAACGACCGTCGATCGCGATGCCGCCGCCGACGCCGGTCCCGAGAATGACGCCGAAGACCATGCGGCATTCCGCCCCCGCACCGTCGATGGCTTCGGACAACGCGAAGCAGTTGGCGTCGTTCGCGACGCGGACCGGGCGTCGGAGACGGGCGGACAGGTCGTCGACGAACGGCTTCCCGATCAGCCAGGTCGAGTTCGCGTTCTTGACGAGTCCGGTCGCGCGGGAGACGGCGCCCGGCATCGCCACGCCGACGGTCGCGTCGACGCCGAGGCGTCGTTCGGCTTGCGTGACGAGCGCATGCAGCGCATCGATCGACGCGGTGTAGTCGCGCGGCGTGGAGATCCGTTCGCGGAGCAACGCATGGCCGGCGCCGTCGAGCGCGAGCAGTTCGATCTTGGTGCCGCCGAGGTCGATGCCGAAGCGGGTCGAAGAGGCCATGTCGTCTGCAGATCCCATTCGATGTCGTCGTTCCCGCGGAGGCGGGAACCCAGTGGCGTTCGTGACGAGCCGGACCAAGCAACGACACGGGTTTCCGCTTTCGCGGGAACGACGAAGCGTAGAGCGACTCGGGGTCGGCAGTGAAGCTCAGGCTGGTCGGAACGAACTGACTGAACGGATCGACGCTGACTCCGACGCTGTGCGCTCCGGAAAGGCCCGTGGGCGAGACTTTTCATGTCTGGTCCTCCAAGGTGCCCGAACGTGTCGAGGGACGAAGGAGGCGCGGACGTCATGGGCTCGCGGCGGGTCGGGCGCTCCGCTTCGGATTCGCCATCGCGGCATCGGACTGGTCCAGGAATCCCGCGAGGTCGGCGGACGGCACCTTGACGATCATGCTGTCGTTGTTGGCGCTGTTCAGGCGGATGTCGAGGCCCGCGCTGCGTCTCGCATCGAGGTAGTTCCGCGGGAGTTCGACTGCGAAGACCTCTCGGGGAGCGACGACCGGTCCGAACATCGTCTGACGGACGAAGGTCGATTCCAGCCGGCGCGCCTTGAGGGCCGTGCCGGTGACGTCGCTCGCCGAGTTGACGAAGAAGCCGTGGGCCGCTTCACCCATGGTCATCACGACGAGCTGGATGTCCCGTCGCTTCAGCGCGTCGTCGAAGGTTCCGCGCAGCCGGACGGCGCTGTTCCGGCCGTGGATGTCGAGCGCCCACAGCGATTGCTGCAGAATCTTGTCGCCGGAAAGAATCCAGGAAGCGGTGTATGGGTCGTACGCGAGTCCGGGTGCGCTGTTGACCGGGTCCGCCGAGGGGACGGGGGTCGCACACCCGGCGAGCAGGCTCGTGGCGATCAACACGCGAACGATCGCGCGGCACGTCGGCAAAGGCTTCATGGTCTGGTCTCCCGTCGTCGGTATTCGATCGGCGCAACCGCGTACGGATGCCTCCGATCGATCCGATTCTTGGCCGCTGCCGGCGCCGGTGAAAGACGCGATGGGTAATCAATTCCTAAATTCGGTGTTTCGCCGGGACGACGAGAGACGGGAAGGGTCGACGACTCCCTCTTCGTCGTTCCCGCGAAGACGGAAACCCAGCGGCCTCGACGCCGTGCCCATTCACGAACGTCAAGGATCGATGACCTTCCAGCCCGACCCCTCGCTCGATCTCGTCCTCGAACGCACGGTCGACGTGTCGCCCGCTTTCGTCTGGGACGCCTGGACGCAACCCGAACTGCTGAAGCGCTGGTTCTGCCCGGCACCGTGGCAGACGGTGGAGGCCGAGATCGACCTCCGGCCCGGCGGCATCTTCTCGACCGTGATGCGCGGCCCCGAGGGCCAGGAGTTTCCGAACACCGGATGCTGGCTCGACGTGGTGCCCGGCGAACGGCTGGTGTGGACCGGGGCGCTCGGGCCCGGCTTCCGCCCGGCGATCCTCGGACCCGACGTGCCGTTCGTGATGACCGCGATCATCACGATCGAGCCGACGCCGACGGGCGGCTGCAAGTACACGGCGACGATCCTGCATGCCGACGTGGAAAGCCGCGGGAAGCACGAGGCGATGGGATTTCATCGGGGCTGGGGCGCGGCGTTCGATCAACTGGTGGCGATGGCTCCGGAAGGCTGATCCCTCGACGCGCCGAGGTGCCCGGTCAGCTCACCGTGCGCATGCCCTTCGACGGAAGCCGCCTCGCGGCCGCCAGCGATCGCTCGACGGTCTCGACTTCCATCGCGCCGCTCTCCTGGTGTGCGCGCACGTCGCGAGCCGCCCTTTCGAGCAGCGCGATCGCCCGGGTCGGATCGCCGGATTCCATCGCGAGCCGACCCTGCTCGTAAACCAGCCGCCCTTCCCAGTCCGGCGCGATCTGGCTCTTGACCAGCACATCCGGCGTGAGACCTCGCAGCAGTGCCTCGACCCCGTCGGTTCGATGCAGGTCGAGTCGAACGCCGGCCAGCTTGTAACGACAGGCCTCGACCAGCGGGTTCGTTTCGCCGAGTACGCCGCGGGCGGTCTCCAGGATGCCTGCGAGTTCACGTTCGGCGTCGTCGAGGTGACCGAGGTACCGCGAAGCCGAGGCGGCGTTCATCCGGGTATTCAGCGTGCGCAGCGATGTTGGCGACGTCGCTGCGAGCCGGGCGGCGATATCGCGATACAGCAGCACGGCGTCGCCCCATCGTTCGGTCTTGTAATACAGCGAAGCGATCGCGTCATCGGCCGAGATGCTGCGCGGGTTCGCGGGCCCGAGCGCCGCCTTCACGCAGGCGGCGGCGGACTGCGCGAGCGGCATCGCCTCGCCGACGCGGTCGAGGTAGCCGAGCGTTTTCGCAATGAAGACCTGCGTGTAGCAGACCCGGGCGTGGCCGCTTCCCCAACGGCGCTTCTGCCGTGCGAGCAGGTCGTCGGCTTCTCTCAGGGCCACGTCGAAGTGGCCGCTCATCTGGCTGGCCATCGCCGATGCCGACGTGACCATTTCCCGCATCTCCGACGGCGGATCCGGCATCCCGTCGAGGATCGCGCCGGCCTTGCGGAAGTCTTCGCGCTGTGCCTCGAGCGCGAGCTCATTGGCGGCGGACCAGCCCCGCACCAGCCACAGCTTCGCTTCGACGACGCTGTCCTGCAGGTGGTGTTCCTCGACCAGTGTCGCGACTGCCGCGAGTTCGGTCGCCGCCTCGTCCTTGCGGGCCAGATCGACGAACGCCCACGCGAGGCTCAGTCGCACGGAGGCGACGGCCGCGGGATCGGGCGAGCCGCCTTCGTCGAGCGCGCGCAGCGCGGCGTGTCCTTCGTCGACCGAACGGGCCGGGTCGCCGAGCGTGTGCAACGCCTGCTGCATCGACGCATGGATGCGTGCGCGCGTCCCGGGCCCCGCGAGAGCGAGCGAGTCGTCGATGCGACCGACGGCTTCGGTGATCGCCTCGAGGACCGTGACGCCGGCTCGGCCGCTGACGCTCGGGTCGGCCCGCGCGATCAGGTCGTCCAGGAGGAAATGATTGAGGGCGGTCGTGATCTTGTTCTCCGCGAGGAGATCCTGGCGCGCATGGCGCACCTGCAGCCACAGCGCCGCCGTCGTGAAGAAGCCGACCGCGAGCAAGCCGACGACCGCGACGAGCCACGGGCGTCGTGCACGGGCCCGGTCCGACATCTCGCGCTGCAGCCGTGCCGCGCGTTCGGACGCCGACCTGCGTTCGCGATCGGCGCGCCGTTCGTCGAGCCGGCGGATGCTGCCGATCAGGTCGTCGACGTTCGCGGTCCGTTGCGCGGGATCGGCCGCCGTCGCGGCGGCGATGTCCTCGCGCAGCAGCGCATCGGCGACCTTTTCGGTCCATGCCGGCGTGAACGGCTCGTCGAGATCGCCGACGAGCAACTGATAGAGCAGCACGCCGAGCGCGAATACATCGCTGCGGAGCGTCGGCACCGCGCCGCGATGCAGTTCCGGCGCCAGGTAGGCGAACGTACCCGACGCCTTGCGACCGGACGACTCGGCAGCGAGAGTCTCTCCGATCCGCTCGGCCCAGTCCGGACCGACCAATGCGCCGCTGCCGAAGTCGTGGATGCGGATCTTCGGCGTCTTGCCGTCATCCGCGACCAGCACGTTGCCGGGTTTGAGGTCGCCATGCAGGACACCGATGCCGTGCGCGGCGGCCACGGCATCGGCGATTCGACCGAAGAGCGCGAGCCGCTCGTCCATCGTCGACGCGGCGAGTCGTCCGTCGGCCGATGCCCAGACCGCGAGGTCGACGCCCGCGTAGGGGGTTTCGACGAAGAACGGCTCGCTCGAGAAGTTCCAGCCGGCGACGTCGACGAGGTCGTCGCGCGGTCCGAGCTGGTCGAAGAGGCTGCGGACGACGGTCGCCTCGCGCCGGAGTGCGAGCACCGACTCGGCGGTGCTCGCGAACTTGAACACCCGGGCATCGCCGTTCGTCCGGTGTCGTGCGAGCCAGACCTCGCGCCCTGCGGCCTGGCGCAGGAGTCGCTCGAGCACGAACTCGTCGCGATGCGGGACCGGCATCCCGCTCGACAACGCGAGCTCGCTCACGGACCGCTTCCCGACGACCGTCCGATCGACGCGTCCGACGAAGCGATAGCCCGACCGCGGGACGTTCTCGATGCGAGCGCCGGCCTCGTCGCCGAGCGCGTTGCGCAGCTTCGTGATCGCGTTCGGCAGCACATTGCTGGTCTCGCCGACCCGGCCAGCCCAGACCGCCGCGAACAATTCGTCGCGGCTGACGACCTGGCCCGCGCGAGCCATCAGCATCAGCAGGATCTGCAGCGGCTTCTTCTGGATCGCGACGTCGAGCCCGTCGACGATCAGCTGCATCCGTGCCTCGTCGCAGACAACGGCGTCGAAGGTGTAGCGATAAAGGAGCGTCATGGCGCTGTGTCGACCCTCGAAGAAGGGCGGGACCGGCCGCGGGACCGGCTTCGTCGCGCCGTCGCGCCGACGAAGTTAGAAATAGGTTAACCCGGCCCTCTTGGCGAGGAAACCGCGGCTGATGAGACTGTCTTCGGGCGCAAGCATCCCGCCGGCGCCACCGCTCGGAGAC
>CAXTDA010000310.1:0-5126 GCA_964242935.1 uncultured Burkholderiaceae bacterium
CAGCCGCAGCGCGTGCCGATCACGGTCGATGCCGTCGGCCAGAGCGAGGGCTCGAAGGAGGTGCAGGTCCGGGCGCGCGTATCGGGCATCCTGCTGAAGCAGCGCTTCACCGAAGGCGATCGCGTCAAGGCGAACGCGGTGCTGTACCAGATCGATCCGGCGCCGTACGAGATCGCGCTCGCGCAGGCGAAGGCGGCGCTCGCGCAGGCCCGCGCGACCAGCGAGCAGTCGGTTCGCGAAGAGGCGCGGTTGAAGCCGCTCGCGGCGGAGCAGGCGATCAGCGGCAAGGACTACGACGATGCGACGTCGACCCGCAAGACGTCGGCGGCGAACGTGATGGCGAAGGAGGCCGATGTCCGGAACGCCGACCTCAACCTCGGCTACACGAAGGTGACGGCACCGATCGCCGGCGTCTCGGGCCGCAACGTGCAGTCCGAAGGTTCGCTCGTCACCGCGGGCACCGACTCGGCGCTGCTGACGACGATCGTGCAGACCGATCCGATCTGGGTGCGCTTCTCGATCAACGAGGCCGAATACGCGACGCTACGCGGCAACCACGACCAGAACGCGAAGGTCGAGCTGATCCTGCCCGACGGCAAGGTCTACGCCGCACCCGGCAAGCTCAACTTCGCGGCATCGACGGTCGACCGCACGCTCGGCACGGTCCAGCTCCGCGCCGAGATCGCGAATCCCGACCTGCGCATCCTGCCCGGCCAGTTCGTCAAGGCACGGCTCTACATCGGCGAGATCGAAGGCGTGCTCGTGCCGCAGGCGGCGGTACTCACGAACGACAAGGGAAAGGCGGTGATGGTCGTCGGGCCCGACGACAAGATCGCCCCGCGGCCGGTCGACGCGGGCGTCTGGCAAGGCGACCAGTGGGTCATCCGCAAGGGACTCGCGAAAGGCGACAAGGTCGTCATCGACAATCTCGTGAAGCTGCGGCCCGGCATGCAGGTCGCGCCGCATCCGCCGCAGGCGGCGGGCGGTCCTCCCGCAGGCGGCGCCGCACCGGGCGCACCGACGCCGGCCAAGGGCGACGGCGAAGCACCGAAGTCCGACGCGAAGCAGTGACCGTGCGCTCGCCGCGTCGCGTCGCGCCTGCCGCGACGTCCCTCCGTATGAACAGGCCATAGCCCATGTCGAAGTTCTTCATCCTGCGGCCGATCTTCGCGACCGTCATCGCGATCATCCTCGTCCTCGCCGGACTGGTCGCGCTCAAGACGCTGCCGATCGCGCAGTACCCCGAGATCGCGCCGCCGACGGTGACGATCACGGCGACCTATCCGGGCGCGAGTGCCGAAACGCTGTCGAAGACTGTCGCCGCGCCGATCGAAGAGCAGCTGTCGGGCATCGAGAACCTGCTGTACTTCAGCTCGACGTCGAACAGCGCGGCCGGGCAGGTCACGATCACGGTCACGTTCGCGATCGGCGCCGACGGAGACAAGGGCCAGACCGACGTCAACAACCGCGTGCAGATCGCGAACTCGCGGCTGCCGACGGAAGTGCAGCGCCAGGGCGTGACCGTGCTGAAGCGCTCGAACGACATCCTGTTCGTGACCACGCTGCAGTCGGACTCCGACGATCGACCCGCGGACATCCTGCAGGTCTCGAACTTCGTCACGATCAACCTGCTCGACGAGATCAAGCGGGTGCCCGGCGTGGCCGATGCGATCAACTTCGTCGCACGCGACTATTCGATCCGCATCTGGCTCAACGTCGAGAAGATGGCGCAACTCGGCGTGACGCCGGCCGACGTGCAGGCCGCGGTCGCCGCGCAGAACAACCAGTACGCGGCCGGCCGCATCGGTGCCGAGCCGTCGCCGAAGGACCAGTCGCTGACGTACACGGTAACCACCAAGGGTCGCCTCGTCGACGCGGCCCAGTTCGGTGAGATCGTGCTGCGGTCGAACGGGCCGGGCGGCACGCTGCGCGTGAAGGACATCGCGCGCGTCGAACTCGGCGCACAGGGCTACGACGCGTCGAGCTTCGTGCGCGAGCGGCCGGGCGTGCCGATCGGCGTGTTCCTCCAGAGCGGCGCCAACGCGCTCGACGTGGCGAAGGCCGTCAAGGCCAAGATCGAGCAGTTGAAGCCGACGTTCCCCGCTGGCATCGTCTATTCGATCCCGTTCGACACCACGCTGTTCGTCAAGGCGTCGATCGAGGAGGTCGTCCACACGTTCGCGATCGCCGCAGTCCTGGTGATCGCGGTGGTGTTCGTGTTCCTGCAGTCGTGGCGCGCCACGATCATCCCTGCGGTCGCGGTGCCGGTCTCGCTGATCGGCACGTTCGCCGGCCTGTTCCTTTTCGGCTTCTCGATCAACACGCTGACGCTGTTCGCGATGGTGCTCGCGATCGGGATCGTGGTCGACGATGCGATCGTCGTGCTCGAGAACGTCGAGCGGTTGATGCGCGAGGAGAAGCTGACGCCCGTCGCAGCCGCGATCGAGGCCATGCGCGAGGTGCAGGGCGCGGTCATCGCGATCATCCTGGTGCTGTGCGCCGTCTTCATCCCGGTCGCCTTTCTCGGCGGCATCGCCGGTCAGCTGTACAAGCAGTTCGCGGTCACGGTCGCGATCGCGGTCGTGCTGTCCGGCGTCGTCGCACTGACGCTCACGCCGGCCCTGTGCGCGCTGCTCCTGAAGCAGGAGGAGACGGAACCGTCGAAGTACTTCCGCTGGTTCAACAAGGGCTTCGAGAGGGTCTCGGGCGCCTACATGCATTTCGTCGAGCGCGGCCTCAAGCATCGCGTCGTGGCCATGCTGATCTTCCTCGTCGTGGCGGTGCTCGTGGGACTGCTGTTCTGGCGCGTGCCGGGCAGCTTCGTGCCGGCCGAAGACCAGGGTTACATCATCTCGTCGGTGCAGTTGCCCGACGCCGCGAGCCTGAAGCGCACCGAACGCACGACCGCGCAGTTGCGCGCGCTGGTCGGCAACGACGAGGCGATCGAGGACATCCTGACGATCAACGGCTTCGACTTCATCGCGGGCGGCAACAAGACCAACGCCGCCACGATCTTCTTCCCGCTGAAGGACTATTCGAAGCGGAAGGGCACCGCGCAGCAGCTCGTCGGAAAGGTGTTCGGCACGAACGGCAGGATCGGCGACGGCCTGGTCCTCGCGTTCAATCCGCCGGCCATTCGCGGCCTCGGCGCGGCCGGCGGCTACGAGGTCTACGTGCAGGATCGGACCAGTGGGGCCAACCCGACGGACCTCGCGAAGGTCATGAACGACTTCATCGCCGCGCTGCAGAAGGATCCGCGACTCGGGTCGCAGAACACGTTCTTCCGGCCGACCGTCCCGCAGCTGCAGGTCGATCTCGACCGCGAGAAGGCGCTCGCGCTCGGCGTGTCGGTCACCGACGCGTACGCGGCACTGCAGGCGACGATGGGGTCGCTGTACGTCAACGACTTCAACCTCGCGGGCCGGACCTTCCGCGTCCAGCTGCAGGCCGACTCGCCGTTCCGCAGCGAGCCCGAGGACATCGGCAATGTCTACGTCCGCAGCAGTACCGTGGGCACGCAGGCGACGGCCGGCCAGAGCCAGGTCGGGATCACCAGCAACATGATCCCGCTGAAGGCGCTGCTGTCGGTCAAGACGGTGATCGGCGCGGAACAGCTCGAGCGCTACAACGGCTTCCTCGCCGCGAAGATCTTCGGCGGCGGCAAGCCCGGCGTGGCGTCGGGCGACGCGATCAAGGCGGTCGAGGAAGTGGCGGCCAAGACGCTGCCGACCGGGTACCAGATCGAGTGGACCGCGCAGGCCTATCAGGAGAAGCGCACCGGCAACGCGTCGATCTTCGCGTTCGGGCTCGCGATCATCATGGTCTACCTGATCCTGGCCGCGCTCTACGAACGCTGGGGCCTGCCGGCCGCGGTGCTGCTGGCGGTACCGTTCGCGCTGGCCGGGGCCCTCGGCTTCGTGTGGTTGCGCAACATGGACAACGACATCTACTTCCAGATCGGCCTGGTGGTGCTGATCGGCCTCGCGGCGAAGAACGCGATCCTGATCGTCGAGTTCGCCGAGCAGGCGCTGCTCGAGGGGCAGTCGAGGATGGAGGCGGCGCTGACGGCCGCGCGGTTGCGCTTCCGGCCGATCGTGATGACGTCGCTGGCCTTCGTGCTCGGCGTCGCGCCGCTGGTCGTCGCGACCGGGGCCGGCGCCGGGTCGCGGCAGTCGATGGGAACCGGCGTGTTCGGCGGCATGATCCTCGCGACCTTCATCGCGCCGATCTTCATCCCGCTGTTCTTCACGTTGCTCGCGCGAAAGCCGAAGCCGAAGGAGGTGGCGGAAGCCCAGCGCGAGCACGACGCCGCGCAGAAGGCGATGCATGCGGACGACGACCAGCAGGCCCGGTCGAATCCGGGCAGCGGGGAAGGCGATGCGGCGGGTGCGAAACCGGAGGGTGGTCATGCGTAGGCAGGAACGAAAGAAGGCGGGCGAGGCGGGTGGTCGGCACGGCGTCGCGCTCGGGGCGATGTGGGTCGCGACGCTGGCGCTGGCGGGTTGCGCCGTCGGACCGGACTACCGCCGGCCGGGCACCGCGTTGCCGGCGGACTACGTGGCGCCGGCCGTCGCCGACGCGGGGACGCCGGCCGCGATCCGCACCGACTGGTGGACGCTGTTCGACGACCCGCTGCTGAACGATCTCGTCACCGCGTCGCTGAACGCCAATCCGAACATGCGGCTCGCGATCGCGCGCGTGGACGAGGCGCGCGCGGCGCTTCGCGAGACGAACGCCGCGTTCTTCCCGGAGATCGGTTACTCGGGGCTGGGGGCTCGGGCGCGGACCGGCGCCGCGGGAAGCCCGAGCAGTTCGGCGTCTTCG
Source organism: uncultured Burkholderiaceae bacterium (assembly GCA_964242935.1). GTDB lineage: Bacteria > Pseudomonadota > Gammaproteobacteria > Burkholderiales > Burkholderiaceae_D > CAHJXF01. The sequence goes on from CAXTDA010000310.1 coordinate 4,825, forward strand.
TCGTCGGTCTCGACCGGCACCGGGACGACGGGCACCGGAGGCTCGACGGGCGTCGGCGGAACGACGACCGGCGGCACGGCCTCGACGACCACCGGCACCGGCAACATCTTCTACGGCAACATCTTCCGGCTCGAGGGCACCGTGTCGTACGAACTCGACCTGTGGGGCAAGCTGCGGCGCGCGTCGGAGTCGTCGGCCGCCTCGCTGCTCGCGACGCCCTACGCGCGCGACGTCACGGCGCTCTCGCGCTCGACCACCACGGCCCAGGCGTACTTCAGCCAGCGCTCGCACGATGCGCAGAT
>CAXTDA010000311.1:0-5124 GCA_964242935.1 uncultured Burkholderiaceae bacterium
GACGCGACCGCGTTGCTGATCTATCGCCTCGCGGTCGGCGTCGCGATGGGCGAGACGCTGACCGCCGCCACCGCGGTGCCGACGCTGCTGCTGGTCGTCGTCGGCAGCGTTGTCGCCGGTGCCGCGATGGCGTGGGCCTTCGTGCGCGTGATCCGCCATGTCGAGGACATCCCGACCGCGATCGTGCTGCAGTTCGGCGGCACCTTCGGCGTCTGGATCGTCGCCGAGCGCATCGGGCTGTCGGGGATCCTCACGGTCGTCGCGTACGCGATCACGATCGCCCGGACCGCGCCGCAGACGACGCCCGCGCGCGTCCGCGTGCCGTCGTACGCGGTGTGGGAGACGACCGTCTTCGTGTTGAACGTGCTCGCGTTCGTGTTGATCGGACTGCAGCTCGGTCCGATCGTCGGCGCCTTGTCCGACGCCGAGCGGAACGCGTACGCGGTCGTCGCCGCGGCCGTGCTCGGCGTCTGCATCGCGACGCGCATCGTCTGGGTGATGCTCTCCTATGCGGTGGCTCGCTGGAAGCTGGCCCGCTTCGGCTCCACGGCGCGGGCGTCGCTGATGCCACCGTCGGCCCGCGGCGGCCTGCTGGTCGCGTGGTGCGGCATGCGAGGCATCGTCACGCTCGCAGCGGCCCTCGCGCTGCCGGCCGGCGACCGCCCGTTCCCGGGGCGCGCACTGATCCTCGTGACCGCGTTCACCGTCGTGGTCGGCACGCTGGTCATGCAGGGCTCGACGCTCGGCCCGCTGGTCCGCGCGCTCGGTCTTCGCGACGACGGGCCGGTGGACCGCGAGGTCGAGGAGGCGCGAAGGTTGTCGCTCCAGGCGGCGTTGAGGACACTCGACAACGACGACTCGAAAGCCGCAAAGGCCCTGCGCTTCGAGTTCGAGGAGCTGCTGTCGCAGGATGCGACCGAGAGCGCGGGCGCCGGTGCGGCGATGCCGATGCTTCGAAAGCAGGCGGTCGACGCGGCGCGGGCCGAGCTCGCGCGGCTTCGCTTCGACGAGACGATCGGCGACGACGCGTACCACCGCATCGAGGTCGTGCTCGATCGCAGCGAGCTGTATGCGGAAACGGGACGCGCGCCGACCGTCTGAGCCGCGATCGGTCGGTGGTCAGCGCTCGCGCGCCTCGACCTTCAACGACGCGAACCACGCCGACAGGTCGCCGATGTCGGCATCGGTCAGCGGCTTCGCCATCAGGCTCATCACCTCGTGCTTCCGCTTCCCGCTCCGATAAGCCTTGAGCTGTTCGGCGAGGTAGGCCTCCGGTTGCCCGGCAAGGTTCGGCGCATCGGGTGCGACCGCGATGCCGAGCGGGCCATGGCACGCGCCGCAGGCCGCGGCCCGCGACTTGCCGCGAGCCGCATCGGCCGCGTCCGCAGTCGTCGCATGGGCAACGACCGCGAGCACGAGGAGCGGCGCGCAGTGGCGCGCCTTCATGGCGCCGCGTACGAGATGCGATAGATCGCACCGGCGTAGTCGTCGGACACCATCAGCGACCCGTCCTTGGCGACGGCGACATCCACCGGCCTGCCGCGATAGGTGCCGGTCTGGTCGTCGAGCCAGCCCTCCGCGAAGACGTCGGTCTTGTCGGCCGTGCCGTCGGCTTTCAGCGACGTGAACAGCAGTCGCGCGCCGATCGGCTTCGTGCGGTTCCACGAGCCGTGCTGCGCCGAGAAGAACCCGCCCTGATACGCCGCCGGGAATGCCTTCGCGTTGTAGAACACCATGCCGAGGTCGGCGGCATGCGCATCGGTCATCACCTGCGGGTCGACGGCGCCCGCCGGGATCGGGTCCTTGTCGTAGCCGTTCTCGGTGATGCGCGTCTTCGAGACGATGTACGGATAGCCGAAGAACTGGCCGGCCTTCGTCGCCCGGTTGATTTCGCCAAGCGGGATATCGTCGCCCATCCCGTCGGTCTGGTTGTCGGTGAACCAGAGCGTCCCGTCCTTCGGGTTGAAGTCCATGCCGACCGAGTTGCGGATGCCCGATGCATACACCTCGCGACCCGTGCCGTCCTGCTTCATGCGGATGATGCCGCCGATGCCTTCCTTCTGGTACAGCGCGAGCTTGGCGCGCGGCTGCACGTTGAACGGCTGGCCCATCGCGATGTACAGCAGGTTGTCGGGGCCGACGCGGCAGACGCGTCCGCTGTGGTTGAACGAGACCTCGGCCGGCGGGATCAGCTTGCCCTGCGGCACGACCTCGGCGACCGCGACGTCGGCGTTCTCGTAGAAGAACTCGGCGGCGGGGAATGCCAGGACGCGGTTGCTCTCGACGACGACCAGCACGCCGTCCTTCGTCCAGCACACCGCGTTCGGGTTCTTGAACTTGACCGGCGGTGCGAACTCCTTGACCTCGGTCGCCACCGGGCCGCCGTTGCGATTCGTCACGGCCCACACGGTCGACTTGCGGGTGCCGACGAACAGCATGTTGGTCGACGGCGCGATCGCGATCGAACGGGCGTCGGGCACCACGGCGTACAGATCGATCCTGAACCCGGGCGGCAGCTTGACCTTCTTCAGGTTCTCGCGCAGCAGGTCCGCGTTCTGCCCGCCTTGCGCGACGACTTCCATCTTCCCGTCGCCGCCCGAGACCTTCATCTGCTTCAGGTTCTCGATTCCCTGCGCGAACGCGGCGGTCGGCAGGGCGGTCGTCGCGAGCGACAGTGCGGCGGCGGCCGCCGTCCATGAGGGCAGTTGCATGGTGTCTCCTGGTCTTGGTCTTTTGGGATCGACGGCATGCGATGTCGTCGACGTGACGAGCTTAGCGCAGCATTGCGCAATCGTCGACGGCGACGCGGCGCATCAGACGACCGCGACGACCGCAGGCGTCATCGACCTGCCGCGCGGGTCCCTTCGTCGGCCACCGTGCGATTCGCATCGAGGCCCCACTGCAGCAACAACGGCACGAGCTGCGCCGTCGCCGCGATCGCGATATGCGCCGGCTCCTTGCTCGCGATGCCGTCGATGCCGATCGGGCAGGTCATGCGATCGAGCGACGCAGCAGCCACGCCGCGTTCCCGCAACAGCTGCGTGAAGCGGCGCCGCTTCGTCGTCGATCCGATCAACCCGAGGAACGCGAAGTCATTGCGGCGCAGGATCGCCTCGACGATCCGCAGGTCGAGATCGTGCTGGTGCGTGAGGACGAAATAGAACGCGTCCGGCGGCGCGACGGCGACCTCGGCCTCGACCGCATCGACGCAGATGCGCTCGACGTTCGATGCCGATGCGTCGACCGGGAAGCCGTCCTCTCGCTCGTCGATCCACTGCACGTCGACGTCGAGCAACGCGAGCATGTGCACGATCGCGCGGCCGACATGCCCGGCGCCGTAGACTTGGATCGTCGGCGTCGCCGGGGTCGGCCACGCCGCCAGCGACGCCGCGTCGAGCAGGCGATGACGCAGCGTCACGGCGCCACCGCAGCACTGGCCGAGCGACGCGCCGAGCGGAAACGTCTCGTCGGCGGGACGATGGTCACGGTCGGCCAGCATGCGGCGCGCGGTGGCGATCGCGCGCCATTCGAGGTTGCCGCCGCCGACGGTCCCTTCGATGTCGTTCGCGTCGACCAGCATGCGGGTGCCGGCCTCGCGCGGCACCGAGCCCCGCGAGTGCGTCACCTCGACGATCACCGCCGCGTCGCCGCGAGCGAAGCGCGCCGTCGCGGACCGTCGCAGCGCCGCATCGCTCACGATGCGCGCACCGCGTCGATCGCGTCGAGCACGGCCTCCGGCGTCGCCGGCACCCGAAGCGGCGGATCGGACCGTCCCGCGACGCCGCAGGCCGCCACCGCGTCGCGGATCGCGAGGAATACCGAGAACGCGAGCAGCAGCGGCGGCTCGCCGACCGCCTTGCTGCGGTGGATGCTGTCGACCGTGTTCGGGGTGCCGCCGTCGTCGCCGAACAGCGCGGCATTGAAGATCGGCGGGACGTCGTTCGCGGTCGGGATCTTGTACGTGCTCGGCGCATGCGTCGCGAGCAGCCCGCGCTGGTTCCAGACCAGCTCCTCGCTCGTCATCCAGCCCATCCCCTGCACGAAGCCGCCCTCGATCTGGCCGATGTCGATCGCCGGATTCAGCGACCGGCCGACGTCGTGCAGCAGGTCGGCGCGCAGCACCCGGTGCTCGCCGGTGAGGACGTCGACCAGCACCTCGCTGACCGCCGCGCCGTACGCGAAGTAGAAGAACGGTCTGCCCTTCATCGTCTCGCGGTTCCAGTGCAGGCCCGGCGTCGCGTAGTAGCCGTCACCCCAGAGCTGCACGCGCTCGGCGTACGACTTCGCGACGACCTCCTCGAAGCTGCGATCGATCCCGGGACCGCTGACGCGGCCGTGCGCGAAGCGGAGCGACTCGGCATCGCAGGCTTCCGTACGAACCAGCATCGCGATCATCCGCGCGCGGATCCGCAGCGCCGCGTCCTCCGCGGCCTTGCCGTTCAGATCGGACCCGGTCGACGCCGCGGTGGCCGACGTGTTCGCGACCTTGTGCGTGTCGGTGGCCGTGACGCGGACGCGCCCCCAGTCGACGCCGAAGACGTCGGCCACGACCTGCGCGACCTTCGTGTGCAGCCCCTGCCCCATCTCGGTCCCGCCGTGGTTCACGAGCACCGACCCGTCGGTGTAGACGTGGACCAGCGCGCCGGCCTGGTTGTAGTGCGCGACGTTGAACGAGATGCCGAACTTGACCGGGGTCAGCGCGATGCCGCGCTTGACGACCGGGCTCGCGGCGTTGAACGTGGCGATGTCGGCGCGACGCGCGGCGTAGTCGCTCGTCGCGACCAGCCGGTCGACCAGCGGCAGGACGATGTTGTCCTCGACGCGCTGTTCGTACGGCGTCACGTTGCGCTCGTGAATGCCGTAGAAATTGGCCCGTCGTACCGCGAGCGGATCGCGCCCGAGCCGGCGCGCGACCGAGTCGAGGATCACCTCGATCGCGATCGCGCCCTGCGGTCCGCCGAAGCCGCGGAACGCGGTGTTGCTCTGCGTGTCGGTGCGCGCGGAGTAGCCGTGCATCACGACCTCGGGCAACCAGTACGCGTTGTCGAAGTGGCAGAGCGCGCGCGTCATCACCGGGGCCGACAGGTCGGCGCAGTGGCCGCCGTTCGAGACCATGTCGATCTC
>CAXTDA010000312.1:0-4076 GCA_964242935.1 uncultured Burkholderiaceae bacterium
GAAGTGACGCTCCGGATCGCGGCGGCCGCAGCGGCAGCCGCGGCGGTCCCGGCGGCTGCGGTGGAGCGCCCCGTCGCCGACCCGGTCTGATCGATTGAACCGATTCGAGCGCGTCGGAGCGCGATGACCACCGAACACGCGCTGCCGTTCGAACGGAAGGTGCTCGGCGACGACGATCTGCGCGCCCGCGTGGCAGGTCTCCCACGGCCGCTGATCTTCACCAACGGCGTCTTCGACGTCCTCCATCGCGGGCACGTCACGGTGCTCGCGCAGGCGCGCGCGCTCGGCGCGTCGCTCGTCGTCGGCGTCAACACCGATGCCTCGGTGCGCCGGCTCGGCAAGGGCAGCGACCGGCCGGTCAACGGCGAGGACGACCGCGCCGCGCTGATCGGCGCGCTCGAATCGGTCGCGCTGGTCGTGCTGTTCGACGACGACACGCCGTATCAGCTGGTCGGGGCGATCCGGCCCGACGTGATCGTGAAGGGCGGCGACTACGACATGGACAGCCTGGCCGAGTCGCGTCTGGTCCGCGGCTGGGGCGGCAGCGCCGTTGCCATTCCGTTCGTCCATGCGCGTTCGACGACGGCGACGCTCGCGAAGATTCGCGCGGCGAGCGCCGCGGACGGCGGCCCCATGCCGTGAAACTGGCGCCGCTCGTCCTGACGACGCGCGAGCCGGTCGCGCGCCCGGACGATCCGCTGCCGACGCTCGGCGATCCGGCGGTGGAGAACGTGCATCACGGATCGATCGCCGTCGTGTCGGCCGACGGCCGGCTGATCGACGCGGTCGGCGACCCGGCCTGGTCGACGTTCACGCGCTCGACGTTGAAGCCGTTCCAGGCGTTGCCGTTCGTTCGCGAAGGCGGCCCGGCGCGCTTCGGGTGGTCGTCGCGACAGGTCGCGCTACTGTGCGCGAGCCATTCCGGCGAAGCGATGCACGTCGACCTCGTCAAGACGATGCTGAGCGCGGCCGACTGCGACGAGACCTGCCTGCAATGCGGCTGCCAGGTACCCGGTTACCACGCCGGGCTCGGCATCCCGCCGCCGCCCGACGCGCGCGGGTCGGCGCTCGAGCACAACTGTTCGGGAAAGCACGCCGGTTTCCTCGCCGCCTGCCGCCTGCATCGGGAGCCGGTCGAGACCTATCTCGATCCATCGTCCCCGCTGCAGCGGCGCATCCGGCAGGCGGTCGCGTCGCTGGCCGGACTCGACCCGGACACGCTGCCGTGCGGCACCGACGGTTGCTCGGCGCCCAACTACGCGCTGCCGCTGTCGCGGCTCGCGGGCCTCTACGCGCAGCTCGCGCAGGGTGCGGCGGCGCGGTCCGAAGGCGACTCCCTCGACCTGCTGTTCGACGCGATGACCACGCATCCGGACCTGGTCTCGGGGACCGCGCGGAGCGACCTCGCGTTGATGACGCTGGGCGGGGGCGACTGGGTCGCGAAGATCGGCGCCGACGGCGTCCAGGCGATCGGCATCCGCTCGGCCGGGATCGGCATCGCGATCAAGGTCGCGGACGGCAACCGCGACGCACTGTATTGCGTCGTCGTCGAGGTGCTCCGGCAGCTCGGGCTGCTCAGGACGCCGGCCGGCAAGGCGTGGGATCCGTCGGCGGAGCGCTGGTTTTCGTCCGGCGTGCACAACGCGCGCGGACTTCGCACCGGCCGGCTCGTCCCAGCATTTAAACTTGCTGCTGCGGTCTCCGGCGTCGCGCCGTCCGACCGAGTTCAAGGGGAGGAGACTTTCAAATGATCGACATCGTCGACTTGTTCAATGCATGCCTCTACATCCAGGATCATCTGGAGGCCGACCTGTCGCTGTTGTTCCTTGCGCAGACCGTGGGCTTGTCGCGTTTCCGCTTCCATCGCGTCTTCAAGGCATGGCGCGGCGAGACCCTGCACGACTTCGTGACGCGGATGCGGATGGAGCGCGCGGCGTTCGAGCTCACCTATCCGATTCCGCGATCGAGCCGGCGGAGCATCAAGGCGATCGCGTTCGCATCGGGCTACAAGAGCCTCTCGTCCTTCTCGCATGCATTCTCGTCGTATTCGCAGCTGTCGCCGCGCGAGTTCCGCAATCGTGCCTTGCAGCGGAAGCCCGAGTCCGGTGCGGGGGACGCCGGCGCGGCGTTCGGGTCGTTCTCGGTCACGGTGTCCGAGCAGCCCGAGCGCGTGATCGCGTTGCTCGACCCGACCGCGTTGCCGCGGACCGAGGTCACCCTGTCGACGCTCGCGGCGCTCAGCGACGTCGCGCCGATCGACGGTGAGCGCTACGGGGTCGAACTCCTGCCGAACCTGCTCGCGCGGTCGCTCGGCGAAGGCAACCTGTCGGCGAAGGTCACGCGGCTCGGGTGCGTGGGGGTCGAGATCGACGCCTGGGTCGAATCGACGCGCCGGAAGCGCGAGGTCGGTTCCACGCCGCGCAGCTCGATCCGCCTCGCGGCGGGGCGGTACGCCGTCATCGAAGGCACCGGATCGCTGGCGACGCTGTATCGCGCGTGGCGCCGTGGCTTCGACGAGTGGCTCGCGCAGAGCGGTGAATGCCCGAAGCCGGAGCGCATGTACGTGCGTTTCCCGGGAAAGCGTGCGGTCGACGCCGGCGCATCGCCGTCGATCGCGTTGTTCATCCCGCTCGAGGACCTCCCGACGGTCCCCGCCCGTGCCGGCCGGTCCGTGCGGCGCGCGGTCGAGTGCGTCGCCCAACCCGTCTGAATCGTCCGGCGACTGCCGATTCGAGTCGCTTCTCCCAAGAGTCGTCCCGTCCTCAGCCGAGGACACGGTTCACGCTGTCCTATTTCGACGCGGCGCCACCGGCGCAAAGATGAGCTGACCGAACAGAGGTTCGGGCCAGGACGGCACGTCGTGCCAGCCGGCCGGGTCGGTTCAAACGCGAAGGAATGACGATGAACGTGCAGCCGCATCTTCTCAATCTGTCGGCTTACATCAACCAGAATCTCGACAAGGACCTGCCGCTGTCGACGCTCGCAAAGCGGGTCGGCTTGTCACCCTTCCACTTCCACCGGAAGTTCGGCGCGTATTTCGGCGAGAGCCTGCATCAGCACATCAAGCGGCTCCGCCTCGAGCGGGCCGCGTTCGCGTTGGTCCACGGGACCGCGCCGGTGCGCCAGATCGCGCGCGAGTCCGGCTACAAGACCGTGTCGGCGTTCTCGCACGCCTTTTCCGGGTTTGCCGGCGAGTCGCCGACGCGCTACCGCACCCTCGCGACGTCGCCGGCGCGGTCGTCGGCGCCGGCCCCGGTGAACGACAGCGCGCTCGAGCCGGCCTGGATCGGCACCTTGCCCGCGCAGGAATTCGTCTTCATCCGGGCGACCGACCGCGGCGGCGACATCCGGCGTTCGATCGTGGACGGGATCGATCTCGTGATGCGGATGATCGGTCCGCTCGCGCCCCGGGCCGCCGACGGCGACGGCGAGGCGCTCGAATGCATCGCCGCGACGAGCGATGTCTACGGATTCGCGAACGGCAACCGCTTTCGCGTCGACGTCGGCGTCGATGCGGCGCGGGTCGTGCCCGAGCGCAGCGGCCTCCTCGGGCACCAGACCTTGCCCGGCGGACGCTATGCGCGCTTCGACCTCCGTTGCCGGCCCGGCGAGATTGTGGGGCAGTGCGGACGCCTGTCGTTGCGGCGCCTGCGCGACCTGGGCGAAACGGTCCGGCTGTCCCAGTACTTCGTCCGCTTCGGCGCGGCGGCCCGGAACGATCCGGAGCAGGTCGCCGACTACCGCCTGTTCGTCCCGCTGATCGGTTGATCGCTCAGTTCGCCGGCGCCGCCGACGGCGCGACGGGCGTCGTCCGGTTCGACGTGTCCCGCACGATCCGCAGCCGCTCGGCGTTGAGCTGCGATGGGCGGCTCGGCACGGCGGTATCGCGTACGAGACCGCGGATGACGTCGAACTGCGCGGCGAAGACCAGCAGGTTCGCGAGCAGCAGGATCAGGAACAGCGAGCGCACGGCGGGGCCTTCGACGGTGACGCAGTGCTGGGAGTGACTGCGCCGTCGGCGGCCTCGTCGGCGACCTCGGCCCGTCCGCGGAGGTCGAGATCCGGGACGAGCTCGC
>CAXTDA010000312.1:4086-4506 GCA_964242935.1 uncultured Burkholderiaceae bacterium
CCGTGCCGGCGCGTACCGGGGCGGCGGCGACTTCGCCAAGCCCCCGCAACACGAGATCCGGGGCGAGCTCGACGTCGAGCGCGGCGTCGAGGAACGGCCGGATCGTCGCGGCGCCACCGCCGGCGATCACGCAGGTCGTCGGCCGTCGCGACGACCGCGACCCGATCTGGCGGGCGGCGCGTGCAAGCGCCCGCTCCACGGCGCCGGCCTGCGCGGCGACGATTCCGCTCGCGATCGCATCGTCGGTCGTCGCGGCGAAGTCGGCGGCGGTTCCGCGCGCGAGCGGCAGGCGCGCGGTGCTCGACGCCAGCACCGTCCGCATCGCGTCGATTCCCGGCAGGATCATCCCGCCGACGAAAGTCGCCTGTCCGGGCGGCTCGTCGTCGTCCAGCCCCAGACGTGGGCGCAGGCGACATCGCT
>CAXTDA010000312.1:4516-5114 GCA_964242935.1 uncultured Burkholderiaceae bacterium
TCGTCATGGACCAGCAGGTCGATCGTCGTGGCGGTCCCGAAGCTCGCGATCAGCAGATGCCGCCCGGGCCAGGCGGCGTGTGCTCCGAGCAGGGCGAGCCAGCGGTCCGGACCGAGCTGCGACGGGTCGCGATAGCCGTTGACCACCCCGCATTGCGCGGGCTGCGGGCCGACGCGGTGCACGTCGGCGTCGGGCCAGACGCCCCGCGCCACGTCCGATACGGCAGCCGCCACGCGCGCGTCGGCGACGTTGCTCACGAAGAGCGCGGCGACAGCACGCGCGGCGCCCGACGCCCAGCGTGCGGCGAGCGTCGGCAGATCGTCGACCGCGACCGCACCGTCGTCGGTGGCGCCGGCTTCCGCGAAGCGCCACTTGATCCGCGAGTTGCCGATGTCGACCAGCAGCGCGTTCACGCGCCCGCCGGCATCGTCTCGCGGAGCGACACGTCGCCCGCGATCACGCGCTGGAGCACGCCGTCGACCTCGAGCAGCAGGGCGCCGCCCGCGTCCACGCCGCGCGCGATGCCGGCGGCGCCGCCGACCGCCACGGCACGACCGCGGAACGCGTCGTGCTCGTTCCAGCGTGCGGGCGTTCGCAC
>CAXTDA010000313.1:0-5100 GCA_964242935.1 uncultured Burkholderiaceae bacterium
ATCCCGTCGCGCGCGTCGTGCTGTCCATCGCGACGACGTCGTTGCGGACCTTGATGCCGGTCAGCATCGCGGTCACCGCGGCCGCGTCGTCGCTGGTTTGCGCATCGAGCGACCACGTCCGCACGCGGGCGACGACCGGCATCGTGTCGATGGTCAGCGCGCCGTCCTCCTTGTAGCGCATCGTCCGCGCGGCGGTGACGGTGACCGGACCGAGACCGTTGCCGATCAGCACGATGACGTTCTGCGCCTGGACCGGCGCGAGCGACGTCTGCTGGGCGGTCGCCGGTGCCGCGACGGACAGCGCGGCCGCCACGCACGCAGTCCGGACGACGACGCGGATGAAAAGCCGTCGACGGTTCACAGGCCCATCGCTTCGCGCATCAACGTGAAGACCTGCGTGTTGTCGATCGTGCCGTGGAAGCGCGATGCGTTCGCGCCGACGGCGCTGAGCAGCACGTCGCCGCCGCCGCTCGCTTCGGGCAGCTCGACCGCCGCTTCGTAGCCGCTGGCGCGGTCGCCGAGCACGAGGTCGTTCAGCGCGGGCGCCTGCGAGCGCGGTCCCCGGACCCGCTTCTCGCCGGCCCCGAAGACCAGCGTCGTGTACGGCCGGCCCGTGGCATCGCCGGCGGGCTGCGCCGGTTCGCGGTAGTCGCGGACGACGCCGAGGACGCCGGGCCGCGTCTCCACGGTGCGCTGCGCCGTCGTCGTGTTGCCGTTCATCGCCAGCGTGTGGTCGTGGTTCGCGGTCACCACCACCGTCGTGCCGCGGAGGTCCGGGTCGTTCGTGCGCGCGCGATCGACCGCGACCGCGACCGCGTCGTCGAACGCGCGTCCGTCCTGCAGCGCCTTCCTCGCCAGCGACGCGTCGAGCGCGTCGCCGATGCGGCCGCCTTCGACGATCAGCAGGTAGCCGGTGGCGTTCCGCTGCAGCAGGTCGAGCGCGCGACCGGTCATCTCGGCGAGGCTCGGCTCGCTGGTGCCGACGCGGTCCAGGTCGTAGGCCATCTGCGACCGATTGAAGAGGCCGAGCACCTTGCCGCCCGGCCGCACCGCCCCCGCCTGCGCGATCGCCGCGAGCTCGCTCTGCCGGCCGATCACCGCATAGCCCTTCGCCCGCATCTCGGCGAACAGGTCGCGCGTGTCGTTGCGGACCGAGCCGCGCGGGTCGTCCTTCGGCAGGAAGTGCTGCCAGCCGCCGCCGAAGACGACGTCGATCCCTTCCGCGAGGTCCGGGTTGGCGTCCGGCCCGCCCGGCACGAGCTGGGTCGCGATGTTGTTCTCGCCGTCGCGCTGGCAGAGGTGCGCGTAGGCGGCCGCCGTGCCGGGCTGCGTGACGCGCGCGGTGGTCACGATTCCCGTCGCGCGACCCGACGCCTTCGCGAGCTCGAGCAGCGTCGCGACCCGCTTGCCGTTGCCGACCGCGGGACAGGTCGTCTCGTGGTGGGCCGCCTGGACACGGCCCGACTCGTCGTACGGGCGGGTGTCCGCGGTCTGCGACAGCACCTCGTTGTCGACCTTGACGCCGGTCATGTAGGCCGTCATCGCCGCGGCGCCGTCCGCGCTCTGCGCATTCCGCGACCACGTGCGAACCAGCGCGGTCTCGGGCAGCCGGTCGATCGCGAGCTCGCCGTCCTCGCCGTGGGCGTAGATGCGCGTCGCCGTCATCGGCACGAGCCCGAAGCCGTTCCCGACGAAGAGGATCAGGTTCTTCGACGCGGTGGCCGCGACGGCCCTGTTGCCGGGGCGACTGCCGTCGGCGTTGGCCGCACCCGGACCGGGCCCGGCACCGGTCGCGACGAACATCGTCTCGTCGTGATGCCGCTCGATCAGGATGCGCGACCAGACGAAGACGCCGATCCCGAGGGCCACGACGATCAGCACGGCGATCTGCTTCTTCCGTGCACGTCTCCGGCTTCGCCGGCGCCGGAGGCGCTGCGTCTCCATGGTCGCTCCCTGTCCCTGTCCTCGCCGCGTCGTCCTGCGGTGGGACGAGCCTGCCGTGATCGCGTGTGAACCGCGCCGACCGGCGATTCTAAAGGCGCCCGGGCGGGCTGCAAGGACTCCTTCTCGGCGGCGCGACGTCTTGTGGCGTTTCGTCAGCCGAGCAGTCGCCCGGCGGCGCGCCAGCCCCACCACGCGGCTTCCTCGAAGACCGAGTAGCCGGACAGGTCGGCATGCGCGTACAGGACCCGGCCGTCGGCCTCGCGGAGCGCCCGCAGGCCCGCATTGGCGAGCGTGCCCGGTGCCGGCGACGCCATCGCGTGGCCGCGCAGCGTCACGTCGACCCGATCGATGCACGGCGCGAGGCGCCAACCGTAGACGTCGCGCAACTCGGCGGCGGCCAGCGTGCCGATCTCGGCGGCCGACGCGCGATCGAGCCAGCGGCGCGTCTCGTCGGCCGGGCGGTCACCGAACGCGCGGTACGCGGTGAACACCGTCGCCGGCGACGGAGCGACGCGGATCTGCTGGTGCGTCGACACGACGTAGCCGAGGCCGTCGCTGCCGTACAGCACGTTGTCCCACGCGAGGCCCGCACCGTCTGCCTCGCCGGGAAAGCGGCTCATCACGAAGTTCGCGACCAGCCACGGCACGACGCGCGGCGCATCCCGCGCGGGGTCGTAGCCGTCTCCGCGGAGCGACGCGACGACATGTTTCGCGACGTGCAGCGGCATCGCGCTGATCGCCCGCTTCGCATGGACCACCGACGTCGTGACGCCGTTCGGGCCGACGGCCGCGCAGTGAACTTCGACGCCATCGCGGGTCTCGCGGAGCGACGTCGCCGTCGCGGCGAGGCGTCGCGCGTCGGGTCGTCCCGGCCGCGGGGCAAAGGCGCTCGCTTCCAGCCGCGACGCCAGCGCGTCGAGTCCTTCCGGCCAGGTCAGGACCGCGCCCCGGTCGGCGTTCCGGGCCTGGCCGTTCCGTGCGGCGAAGTAGTGCAGCCCGGCCCACGCCGAGACCGCGGTCGTCTCGGCGCCGTAGTCGTCTCGGCAGCAGTAGTCGAGATACCAGCGGAGCGCGGGGTCGTCGTGGCGCTCGCGATCGAGCCACGCGGAGAACGCGATCGCGTCGAGCGCGGTCCACGCCGGGTCGGTCGACGAAAGGGCGAGCGGGATCGCGAAGACCTTGCGGCCGTCGGCGCCGCGGGCGTCCCGCAAGCCGTCGACGGCGCGAAAGAAGCGCTGCATCGGCGCTCCGTCCGCGTCCGGCACGACGCCCTCGTGCCAGCGGCCGTCGCGCCAGAGCCGCTCGTCGGGCGCGTGGACCACGAAGCGCTCGTCGTACGTCGGCGTCGCGGTGGACGCGCCGTCGACCAGCATCCCGAAGTCGGCGAGCATCGTCCGAACATGCGAAGACTCGATCGACGGCAGCGGCAGGTAATGAGCGCCGGTCGGGTAGAGCAGGCGCTCTGCACCGACCGTCGCACCACCCGACGCGGCGTTGCCGTGCGGCTCCGGTCCGGCTACCAGCACGAAGCGCGTGTGCCCCTCGCGCGCGAGGCGCCATGCGGCAGTCAGCCCGGCGATGCCGGAACCGACGATGGCGACGTCGGTCGTGTACTCGGCCGAAGGGGCCGGCCAGTCGCCGGGCTCCAGGTCGCGGAGGCGATGGCCGATGTCGCGTCCGGGAACGAGGATGCGCGGCGCGATCTCCTGCCAGCGCCAGAAGGCGGCCCCGGTCGCCGCAGCGCCGGCCGCGACGCCGGCACCGAGGACGAAGCTGCGGCGCCTCACGAGGGCGGGCCGATGGTCGACGTCACCGGATGAACTGGTGCCAGTCCTCGTCGAAGTACCTGACGAGCGACTGGTTGTTCAGGCGATTCGCCTCGACGACCGGATGCGGCATGTCGGCCGCGAAGCGGAACATCTCGCGCGTCGTCCCGGCGTCGAGGAAGCGCATCGGCAGCCGGTAGTGTTCGGGCGGCGCGAACGTCGCGTCGCGCGACGCGAGCACGAAGCCCCACTCGCCGAACGACGGCACGTACGCGTGATACGGCCAGGTCCGGAAGCCCGCCTCGCGGAGCGTCGCGTCGATCGACCAGTACGCGCGCGGCGCGAAATACGGCGACGTCGACTGCACGACGACCATCCCGTGCGCGGCGACGTGCCGCAGCAGCCCGCGATAGAACGGCACCGAGTACAGCTTGCCGAGCGAGAAGTTCGACGGGTCGGGAAAGTCGACGACCACCGCGTCGAACAGCGCGTCGCCCGATGCCTCGAGCCACAGGGCCGCGTCCTGATTGACGATCGTCACGCGCGGGTCGCGGAGCGAGCCCCGGTTCAGCGCGACCAGCGGCTCCGACGAGCGGAAGAGATCGGTGACGCGCGGGTCGAGGTCGACCAGCGTGACGCGTTCGACGTTCGGATAGCGCAGAAGCTCGCGCAGCGCGAGACCGTCGCCGCCGCCCAGCACCAGCACGTGCCTCGCCCAAGGCAGCGACTCCATCATCGGATGCACCAGCGCCTCGTGGTAGCGATGCTCGTCGCGCGACGAGAACTGCAGGTTGCCGTTGATGTAGAGCCGGAGGTCGTCCTTCCAGCGGGTGATCACGAGCCGCTGGTACGGCGTCGTGATCGCGTGGACGATCTCGTCGCCGTACATGCCGCGTTCGGACCAGTGGGTCAGCGCATCGGCGAAGAAGAAGCTCGCGACCAGCACGACCATGACGAGCGACGCGCGCAGGATGCGGCCCGTGACGCGGCTCAGTCGTGCGCGGTAGCGATGGATCGTCCAGAACGCGATGCCCACGTTCGCGATTCCGAACAGCAGCGCCGTGCGCGACAGCCCGAGGCGCGGCGCGAGCAGGAGCGGGAACAGCAGCGACACCGCGAGCGCGCCGAGGTAGTCGAAGGTGAGCACGCGGCTGACGAGCGTCGAGAAGTCGAGCTTTCCCGCGTGCAGCACGCGCATCACGAGCGGGATCTCCATGCCCACCAGCAAGCCGATCGCGAAGACCAGCGCGTACAGCACCGTACGGAACGGCGCGGACAGCCACGCGAACACCACGAACAGCAGCATCGCCGACAGGCCGCCGAGCAGTCCGACCAGCAGCTCGATGTCGACGAAGCGCGCGAGCACGTCGTCGTCCTTCACGTAGCGCGA
>CAXTDA010000314.1:0-5100 GCA_964242935.1 uncultured Burkholderiaceae bacterium
GGCCCGGCTTCCGCGAGCGGGCGATTGAGCGGCAGCCGGTCGGCGCGCCACGTGCCCTGGAAGTCGTCCTCGTACGCGGCGATCGCCTGGTCGGCCGGCAGGCCGAACGCCTGCGCGATGGCGCCGATCAGGCGCGCCGCGTCGTCCATGGTCCGACGTTGTTCCCCAGGTCGCTCGCTCTCCTTCGCGCCGGCGAGGTCGTCGTCGAACAGCGCGGGATCGGCGACGCACGGCTCGCCGTCGACGCGCCACAACGCCGACAGCGCCCAGCGCGGCAGCGGCTCGCCCGGATACCACTTGCCTTGCCCGAAGTGCATGAAGCCGTTCGCGCCGTAGCGGCCGATCAGCTTCGGCAGCAGCCGCAGCGCGTAGTCGCGCTTGGTCGGTCCGAGCGCATCGGTGTTCCACTCGCCGGCATCGCGGTTCGTGATCGCGACGAAGGTCGGCTCGCCGCCTTGCGTGAGCCGCACGTCCATCGCGTCCAGCTGCGCGTCGACGCGATGCCCGAGCGTGTCGATCGCGCTCCACTGCGCCGGCGTGTACGGCAGCGTCACGCGCGGCGATTCGAACGTGCGCGTGACCTTCATCGTGTGGCGGAAGTCGACCTCGCTCGGGCTGACGAGCCCCGACACCGGCGCCGCGCTGCCCGGTTCGGGCGTGGCCGCGAGCGGGATGTGGCCTTCGCCGGCGAGCAGGCCCGACGTCGGGTCGAGGCCGATCCAGCCGGCGCCCGGCAGGTAGACCTCGCACCAGGCGTGCAGGTCGGTGAAGTCGCTCTCGGCGCCCGACGGTCCGTCGAGCGACTTGACGTCGGGCCGCAGCTGGATGAGGTAGCCCGACACGAAGCGCGCGGCGAGGCCCATGTGGCGGAGCGCCTGCACCAGCAGCCAGCCGGTGTCGCGGCACGAACCCGCCGCGCTCACCAGCGTGTGCTCCGGCGTCTGCACGCCGGGCTCCATCCGGATCAGGTAGCGGATGTCCTGCTGCAGCCGCTGGTTGATGCGGACGAGGAAGTCGATCGTGCGTTCCTTGATCCCCTTCCGGGAGGCGACGCTCGCGACGAACTCCGCGAAGCGCGGCGTGGGGTCGATCCGCACGAGATACGGCGCGAGCTCGCGCGCCAGCGTCTCGTCGTAGCGGAACGGGAAGTTCTCGGCCCACTCCTCGAGGAAGAAGTCGAACGGGTTGTAGACCGCCATCTCGGCGACCAGGTCGACCGTCACGCGGAAGTGGTCGGTGAGGTCGGGGAAGACGAGCCGCGCCTGGTAGTTCGCGAACGGATCCTGCTGCCAGTTGATGAAATGCTGGGTCGGCGCGATCGACAGCGAATACGACAGGATCGGCGTGCGGCAGTGCGGCGCCGGTCGCAGGCGCACGACCTGCGGACCGAGCGCGACCAGCCGGTCGTAGCGGTAGTCGGTGACGTGCGTCAGCGCAACGTGGATAGCCAACGCGAACTCCTGGCGATTGAAAGGCGGTGGATCGCGCCGGACCGGCGGACCGCGGGTCCCGGATTCATCGTCCGGTCGTACATCATGCGCTTCGAGCCGATCCGGGTCCGGCACACCTTCTCAGGGGTTCCAGACGAGGAAGTTGCGGCTGATCCGGCTGCCGAGGTCGTTGACCCGCTCCAGGAAGTTCGTCAGCCACGCGTGCAGGCCGGTCTGCAGGATGTCGTCGATCCGGCCGAACTCCAACTCGGCACGCAGCATGCCGGCCCGCCGTTCGGTGTCCTGCGAGTGGTCGTTGCTGACGTTCGTGAGGTTGAGGACGACCTCGCTGACGCAGGCCAGCAGCGACCGCGGCATGTCCCCGCGCAGGATCATCAGCTCGGCGACGCGCGCCGGCGTGATCAGGTCGCTGTAGACCCTGCGGTAGATCTCGAACGCCGATACCGAGCGCAGCACCGCGGCCCAATAGTAGAAGTCGCCGGGACCTTCGGCATGGGCAGTGGCGTCGTTACGTTCGACCGCGGTCGGCTCGACCAGCCGTCCGAGTTCCGCCATCCCGTGGTACTTCACGTCGAGCAGCCGCGCGGTGTTGTCCGCGCGCTCGAGAAACGTGCCCATCCGTGCGAAGTGGAACGCCTCGTCCTTCAGCATCGTGCCGATCATCACGCCGCGCGACAGGTGCGACCGGAACTTGACCCATTCGAAGAACTCGGTCGGATCGTTCTCGAGCGTGCTGTCGAGCATGTGGTCGAGTTCCAGCCAGGTCGCGTTCGACGTCTCCCAGAACTCGGTGGTCAGCGAGCCGCGCACCGCGCGGGCGTTCTCGCGCGCACGCCGGATGCACGAATAGATCGACGAGCTGTTCGACGGATCGCGCGTCATGAAGTCGATCACCGCGCGCGCGGTGATGCCGTCATGCGCCTTGTCGTAGCCGGGCTGCAGCTCGGAGATGCCGAGCAGGGCCCGCCACCCCTGCTCCGCAATGCGTTCGGACTGCGGCAACAGCGACGTCTGGTGATTGACGTCGAGCATGCGCGCGGTGTTCTCCGCGCGCTCGACGTAGCGCGCCATCCAGAAGAGGTGATCGGCAGTGCGGGAGAGCATGGTTACCGTCGTTCCCGCGCAGGCGGGAACCCAGTGACGTTGGGTTGAGGTGCAGGCTGACGACGCTGGGTTCCCGCCTGCGCGGGAGCGACGGACCGGATACCGCCCATCAGTCCTCCAGCACCCAGGTGTCCTTCGTGCCGCCGCCCTGCGACGAGTTGACGACCAGCGAGCCGTCACGGAGCGCGACGCGCGTCAGGCCGCCGGGGACCATCGTGACGTTGTGGCCGGACAGCACGAACGGGCGCAGGTCGATGTGCCGCGGTGCGATGCCGGCGTCGACGTAGGTCGGGCAGGCCGACAGCGCGAGGGTCGGTTGGGCGATGTACTTGTCGGGGTCCGCGACGATCGCGCCGCGGAACGCCTCGATCTCTTCGCGCGTCGATGCGGGTCCGACCAGCATCCCGTAGCCGCCGGCGCCATGGATCTCCTTCACGACCAGGTCGCCGAGATGCGCGAGCGTGTAGTCGAGATCCTCGGGCTTGCAGCACTGGAACGTCGGCACGTTCGACAGGATCGCGTCCTCGCCGAGGTAGAAGCGGATCATGTCCGGGACGTACGGATAGATCGACTTGTCGTCGGCGATGCCCGTGCCGATCGCGTTCGCGAGCGTGACGTTGCCGGCCTGGTAGGCCCGCAGCAGTCCCTTGGTGCCGAGTGCGGAGTCCGCGCGGAAGGCGTCGGGGTCGAGGAAGTCGTCGTCGATGCGCCGGTAGATCACGTCGACGCGTTCCGGGCCCTGCGTCGTCCGCATGTAGACCCGCTCGTCCTCGACGAAGAGGTCGGGTCCCTCGACCAGTTCGACACCCATCTGCTGCGCGAGGAACGCGTGCTCGAAGTAGGCCGAGTTGAACATGCCCGGCGTCATCACGACGACGGTCGGATTGGTCACGCCTTTCGGGGCGACGGCCCGCAGGCTGTCGAGCAACAGGTCGGGGTAGTGCGCGACCGGCGCAACGCGATTGAGCGCGAAGAGATCGGGAAAGAGCCGCATCATCATCTTGCGGTTCTCGAGCATGTAAGACACCCCGGACGGCACGCGGAGGTTGTCCTCGAGCACGAAGAACTCGCCTTCGCCGGCTGCGTTGCCGACACGCACGACGTCGATGCCCGCGATGTGCGCGTAGATGTCGTTCGGAACGTCCACGCCCTTCATCTCGGGCCGGTACTGCGAGTTGTCGAGGATGCGATCGGCCGGCACGATGCCCGCCTTCATGATCTCCTGGCCGTGATAGACGTCGTGGATGAAGCGGTTGAGCGCGGTCACGCGCTGCCGGAGACCCGCCTGCAGCGTGCGCCAGTCCGAGGCCGGAATGATGCGGGGAATGATGTCGAACGGGATCGTGCGTTCGGTGCCGCCGCCGCCCTCGTCGAGGTCGCCGTAGACCGCGAACGTGATGCCGACGCGGCGAAAGATCAGCTCGCTCTCGGTGCGCTTGTCGGCGATCGCGTCCTCGCCCTGGCTCTCGAGCCAGGTCTTGAAGCTCGCGTAGTGCGGCCGCACGGCGGTCCGCGCGTCGGTCATCTCGTCGAAGAAGTCGGCGGGCATGTCAGTGGGGGCGGGCGGGTGCGATGGCGCCCGTGGGCATGCGCATCGTGGACGACGACGTCGTGGAAGTCACCATGGACCGTGGAATCGCAGGGCCGGTCAGACCGGCCGCGCGGGATCGGTGGAATGCGATGAACGAGGGCCGCCGTCGAGGGTCGCGTCCGCGAGCGGCATCGATCGCGGCATCGTGCGGGCGCCGGAAGCGGCGCTCGAAGAATCGGTCGGGCCGCCGCGCTGCGGGACGAAGCGGATCGCGATCGGACAGGGACGGAGCGCAGCGCCTTCGCCTTGGACGGGACGCGCCTCGAGCATGCGGATGCACTTGTCGTTGGCCTTCGCATGACCGTCGATGGCGCTCGACGCCAACACGGCTGCGAAGACGACCTTCACCAGGGGACCCATCGTTTTCTCCTCCACGGACCGGCTTCTGACGTCGTTCGGTCGAAGCGAGTTTAGCAAGAAGCAAGCCATTGGCCGCGGCGCCGTGCCGTCGGCGACATCGACGTCACGCGATGCGTTCGACGATGGCGGGCAGCGGCCCGCGCGCCATCGCGTCGCGGTCTTCGCCGAACGTATAACACGCAGCGACGCGCGACGCGGCGTGCTCCGCATCGGCGTCGCTTCGCGCCTCGACGATCGCGATCGGGTCGCCGGTGGCGACGCGCCGGCCGAGCGGTGCCAGGTCGGTCAGGCCGCCCGCGGGATCGACGGCGTCGTGCGCGGGCGGCGGGGGGCCTGGGCGTCCCGGCCGACGGGGGCAGCGAGGGGGGCGCCGGTGCGCGGGCCACCGCCGCCGAGCGTGACGACCGCGAGCCCGAGTCCGCGGACGTCGATCGCGACGACGATGCCGTCCGATGGTGCATGCACGATGCGTCGACAAGGTGCGGTGGCGAGGTGGCGGTCGGCCTGCTCGACGAAGTCGGACGGGCCGCCGAGCGCGGCGACCATGCGGCCGAAGCGTTCCGCCGCGCGCCCCGACCGCAGCGCGTCGTCGAG
>CAXTDA010000315.1:0-5100 GCA_964242935.1 uncultured Burkholderiaceae bacterium
GGGGCCGGCGCGGCGTGCGCGATGCAGCGCGGGCGCGGCCACCGCCGGCGCGATGATCGCCGCGGACGCCGCCGACTGGACCAGCAACGTGATCGGCAGTGTCGAAAAGCCGACCCAGCCCGACGTCGGCGAGACGGCCGCCCCGGAGGCCGGGCGCGTCATCGAGCCGCGACCGGCTCAGGGCCCGGCCGCGTGGCCGGTGTCGACCGCCATCCCGTGTTCGACCGGCGCGGTCCCGGCGATGACGCCGAGGTCGCGCAACCGCGCGATCGCGTCGTCGTCGAATCCCGCCTCGCGGAGCAGCGGCCAGTTGTGTTCGCCCATCTTCGGCGCCGCGTGGTGGGGCAGCGAGACCCCGGAGATGCGGATCGGATTGGCGACCATGTGCGCGGAGCGGCCATCGGCGTAATCGTAGCCGAGCACGCTGTCGCGCTCGGCGACGAACGGGTTGTCGAGCGCCTCGGCGATGTCGAAGACCGGCGAGACCGGGATCTTTCCGGCGAGCTGTTCGATCCAGTGGCTGGTCGTGTTCGTCATCAGCGCGTCGTCGAGCACGCGGGTCACGCGGTCGCGGTGCTGGAGCCGCGCGGCGAAGGTCGCGAGCTCCGGATCGTCGATCCACTCGGGATGACCGAGCGCCTCCGCGAGCAGCGGCCAGAACTTGTTCTTGTTGCACATCACGAAGAGCCAGCCGTCCGACGTGCGATAGAGCTGGCTCGGCACCAGGCTCGGATGACCGCTGCGCGCGGTGCGCCCGGTCACGACGCCGGCGTTCAGGTACCAGGTCGCCGGATAGTTGAGGTTGTGCAGGGCGACGTCGAACAGCGACGTGTCGACGTCGAGGCCGATGCCGGTCTCGCGCGCCTTCGTGACGCCGGCGAGCAGGCCGAATGCCGCCGCGAGGCCGGTCATCAGGTCGACGATCGACAGCCCGTAGCGGGTCGGCGGCCCTTCGGGCTCGCCGGTCATCGACAGGTGGCCGGCCTCGGCCTGCATCAGGTAGTCGTAGCCCGGCCACGCGGTGCGCGAGCCCTTCCGTCCGTAGGCCGACAGGTGGGTGCAGACGATGCGCGGATTCACCTTCGAGAGCGCCTCGTAGGTCAGCCCGAGCTTCTGCGGCAGGTCGCCGCGCAGGTTGTCGAGCACCGCGTCGGCGCCGGCGACGAGCTTCCGGAACACCGCGATCCCTTCCGGATGCTTCAGATCGAGCGTGATGCTGCGCTTGTTGCGGTTGAAGGTCTGGAAGAAGTGGCTGTCCTCCTCGCCGAAGAAGTGCGGACCGACGTGCCGGCCGACGTCGCCGCCGTCCTTGTGGTTCTCGATCTTGACGACGTCGGCGCCGAGGTCCGCCAGGTACGACGTGCCGAACGGGCCGGCACCGTATTGCTCGACGGCCAGCACGCGCAGGCCGGAAAGGGGAAGACGCGTTGGATCAAGTGGGTCGGGATTCATCGGGGAGCGCTTTCGGGGCCGTGGGCGAGCAGGTCCTCGAGCGTGCGCGCCGAGGGCAGGGTGTCGAGCGAGACGACGCAGTCGCGGATCGCGGCCGCATGCGCGCGCGGGAAGTGCAGCGTCGCGTTGTCGAAGAACTTGTCGACGATGTCGTCGTTCGACAGCGGGCGCTCGGCATGCCCGCGATTGATCGGCTCGCGGTGACGCACCACCCGGCCGTCGTTCATCGTCACGCGGAGCTCGCCGGTGTAGTGCGCCGGGAACGTCGTGTCCGGATCGACCGCGTACGTCGTCTTGTCCATCAGCGCCAGCGCCGCGGGGTCCTCGTAGGCCGACGGCAGCAGTTCCTTGAGGCCAAGCCGGCCGCGCAGCAGTCCGCTCGCGACCGCGTACGGCGTGCTGAACTTGGCGTCGTAGTCGCTCACCGGCCGCCGCTTGTTGGCCTGGGGTTCGCAAACCACCTGGACGACGCCGGCCGGCATCAGCACCTCGACCGCGCGGATGTCGTCGACGACCAGGCCGTCGTCGTGCAGGCGGATCGCGGCGTCGGTCGCGGCATGGACGAAGTGGCACATCGGGAACGGCTTGATCGCGACGTTCTCGATCTCCCAGGCATCGGCGCGTCCGTCGGCATCGATGCCGCGGGTCGCGAGCGACAGGTCGTTGCGCGCACGCGATCCGTCGCCGACGAAGACGTTGTACAGCCCGTAGCGGCCCGAGTACGGCGCGCCGGGACCGACCACGCCATGACGCGCCATCGTCGACGCGTGGTAGCCGGCCTGTGCGGCCCATCCCGGGTGGATGCGCTTCGTCCACGCGCCATCCTCGAGGAACTGCATGTTGCCGCTCCCGAGCGACAGCACGATGCCCTGCGCATCGGCGAGTTGCGCCTCGTCGAGGCGCGACAGGCGCCCGGTCGCGAACGCGCTCGCGAACGCGCCGATCAGGCCGGTCGGGTGGAAGCCCTGCAGGTGGAAGCCGCCCTTGACGACGCTTGCCAGCCGCGCGCCGCACTCGAGTCCGGCGATATAGCCGGCGAGCAGGTCGCGCCCGGGCAGGTCCTTTCGTGCCGCGAGGCTCAGCACGGCCGGCAGCACTGCGACGCTCAGATGGATCACGCCGGCCATGTGCGTGTCGTCGTAGTCGAGGCCGTGCATCAGCACGCCGTTGAACAGCATCGCGTCGCGCATCGGCAGCCGACGGTCGAAGCCGACGACGCCCGAGCGGCCGACCGCCTCGTCGTCCTCCGACAACGCGCCCATCGCGTCGGCGAAGCGCGCCGCGAACGCCTCGCCGCGCGACGCGAGGCCGCAGCCGATCGCATCCAGCATCAGGTGCCGCGCTCGCAGGCTGACGTGCGGCGGCACGTCGTCGAGCGCGAGGCGGCGGGCGAAGCGGGCGAGGTCGATCGCGATCGTCTCGCGACGCTCGATCGACTGTTCGGTCGTCAGTGATCCATCCATCTCGAAGCCTCCGGAACGAAGCGCGAAGCGATCTGTTCGCCCGCATCAATTGTACGGACAATATACCGGGGGCGGCGCGACGTCAACAACGACGTCGCCATCCCGTGATGGCTCGCTACTTCGTGAGCTGCATCCGGTACGTGAAGCGGTCGCTCGGATGGATGTTGTCGGCGACCTGCAACAGCTGGCCGCTGTCGCTGTAGTAGCGACGCACGATCCGGAGCGCCGGCGCACCCGGCGTCGCCTGGAGGTTCGCGGCATCGTCGGCGTCGAGCACCACGGCGAGCAGTTCCTGCTCGACCCGCTGCAGCGACAGCCCGTACTCGCGCTCGATCAGCGCGTAGACGGCGCCGCTTCGCCGTCGCAGCTTCGCCTCGATACCCTTCAGGACCGGGTTCAGGTAGAGCCGCGTGATGCAGATCGGTCGGCTCGACAACGGCAGCGCATCGGTCTGCGCGGCGCCCCTTCCGCGCCGCGGCGCGTCGATGGTGCCGGCCTGTCGGAGGCCGATCGCGTAGATCCATTCCTCCCCGGCGACGGCCTCGAATTCGCGGGCCTGGGCGCGGCCGAGCGCGATCTTGCCGATGTAGATCAGCGACATCTCGGTGTCCTGCGCGTACTGGAACAGCTCGCTGACGGTCTGCACGTCCTGGCTGTAGCGCGCGTCGTCGGGTCGCGCGATGACGACGGTGCCGACGCGCTGCCGCCGCGTGACGAGGCCCGCCGTCGTCAGCACGCGGATCGCCGCGCGCATCGTGAAACGACTGACGCCGAGCTGCTCGCAGAGCGCGACCTCGGGCGGCAGGTTGCTGCCGACCGGATAGCGGCCGCTCGTGATGTCGCGCTTCAACTGGCCGGCGATCTGCAGGTAGATCGGCTGGTCGGCGCCGTCGGCGGTGCCGACCGGCTTCGTCTTCGCGGCGGCGCGTTTCGCGTTCATGGACCCCGATTTCAACATACATCGCGTCGCATTTTTTTGGCGACGGTACTTGACACCGAATCCGGCTTCCGTAATATTGTCCGGACATTTACTCCATCGTCCCCGTCATGTCCTCCGCTCCGCCGCTGCCGCAACCGCGCTCGATGCTCTTCGTCTCCGGCGAGAAGGCGGAGCGCTTTCCGAAGGCGCTGGCCGCCGGCGCCGACGTGGTCTGCATCGATCTCGAGGACGCGGTGCATCCGGACCGGAAGGCCGAGGCGCGGCAGCGGGTGCTGGGCTGGCTCGCCGAGCGGAAGCCGTCCGCGGACGGCACGGCCGCATCGGGCGTCGCGCTCCGCATCAACGGCATCCGCACGCTGGACGGCGTCCGCGACGTGCTCGCGCTGGTGGAATCGGGTGTCGAGGTCGACTGGCTGCTGGTGCCGAAGACCGAGTTCCCGGCCGATCTCCTCTCGGTCGACGCGTGGGCCGGCTCGTGCTTCACCGCGAGCGTCGCGCTGATCGAGACGCCGCTCGGGTTCGATAACGCGGTTGCGATCGCCGCGGCTCGCGGCCGGCTCGGCGCGCTGATGCTGGGCGGCGCCGACCTGTCCGCCGAGCTCGATGCGGCGTTCGACTGGGAAGGCCTGCGGTACGCGCGCGGCCGGCTCGTCAACGCGGCGCGCGCCGCGGGGCTGCAGGCCTGGGACGTGCCGAACGTCGACCTGTCGAACGACGACGCGCTGGCCGACGAGACGCGGCGCGCGCGGGCCCTCGGGTTCGGTTGCAAGACCGCGATCCACCCGCAGCAGATCGCGACGATCCACGCCGCGTTCGCGCCGACCGAGGCCGAGCGTGCCTGGGCGTCGGTGCTGCTCGAAGCGGTGCCCGACGACGCGGGCAGCGGGGCGTTCCTGTTCCAGGGAAAGATGGTCGACGCACCGTTGCTGAAGAAGGCGCGCCGCATCGCCGAACTGTCGCGGCCGGCCTGAAGCCGGTCGTCGAATCCCTCAACCGAACACAAGGAGACGAGATGGTCCAGGTCGCGAAGCAGATCGGGGAGAACCGCTATCGGGAGCGCTTCGGGCGCTTCTTCGAGGAGTTCCGGATCGGCGACATCTACGAACACCGGCCGGGCCGAACGATCAGCGAGGCGGACAACACGTGGTTCACGCTGCTGACAATGAACACGCATCCGATGCACTTCGACGCCGAGTACGCGAAGGCGAGCGAGTTCGGCAAGGTGATCGTCTGCAGTCCGCTCAC
>CAXTDA010000316.1:0-5074 GCA_964242935.1 uncultured Burkholderiaceae bacterium
TGTCCGACGACCCGGAGATCGACATCGTCGCGACGTCGCCGGCGCTTGACGGGCCCTGGCGTCTCGCGGACGCGACGCTCGCCTGGCCCGGATTCTCGATGCTGGCGCTCGAGCCGACCGGCGCCACGGTCGCCCGTCGGTCGCGCTTCGTCGCGGCCTTCGACAGCGAGCTTGGCACCGACGATCGACGGGCGCTCGCGCGTTTCCTCCGCTGGTCGATGCGGGGCGGCGCTGGCGCTCGGGGCCGATCGCGCGACGAAGGGCCGCGCTGATGGAACCATCGACCGAACGCGAAGTCGACCAACGCCTCGTCGAGCGGGTCCAGCAGGGCGACAAGAAGGCGTTCGAACTGCTGGTCGCGAAGTATCAGCGGAAGATCAATCGCCTCGTCTCGCGGCTGGTACGCGACGCGGCCGAGATCGAGGACGTCACCCAGGAGGCATTCATCAAGGCGTATCGGGCGCTGCCGCAGTTCCGCGGCGACAGCGCTTTCTACACGTGGCTCTACCGAATTGCGATCAACACCGCGAAGAACTATCTGGCGTCGCAGGGCCGTCGGGCGCCGACGACGACCGGCAGCGACGCCGAGGAGGCGGAAACTTTCGATGACGCCGACCAACTAAGGGACATCAATACGCCGGAGTCGCTGATGATGAGCAAGCAGGTCGGCGAAACGGTGGGCAAGGCGATGGACGCGCTTCCGGAGGAACTCCGCACCGCGATCCAGCTGCGGGAAATCGAGGGGATGAGTTACGAGGACATCGCGGCAGCGATGAACTGCCCGATCGGTACGGTGCGCTCGCGCATCTTCCGGGCGCGCGAATCGATCGCGGCCGAGTTGCGGCCGTTGTTGGGAACATCCAAAGACAAGAGGTGGTAATCATGAACGCTCCAGAACAGATCGATCGCATCGTCGCCCCGTCGACCGCTTCGGCGAGCGCCTCCGAGGAGGCGAGGCTGCAGGTCTCCGCGCTCGTCGATGGCGAACTCGACGACACGACGATCGAACGCGCCATCGACGCGTTGCTCGCGTCCGACGACCTCGCCGACTTCTGGGCCAATGCCCATCGTGCCGGCGACTGGATGCGCTCCGACGAAGTGATCGGCGTCGGCGATGGCCAGCTGTTCCTGCGGACGTTCTCGGCGCGCCTGTCCGCCGAGCCGACGATCCTCGCGCCGGGCGGCGCGAAGCGGGCGCGCGCGAAGCGTTTCTGGATTCGTACCGGCCTGCCGGGCGCCTCGATCGCGGCGGCACTGGTCGTCGTCGCGTGGGTCGCGACGCCGTTCGGTCGCGGCGACGGCGGTTCATTGACCGCGAGCGGCAAGCCGACGCTCGTGATCGCGGCCGCCGATGCGGAGCGGACCGGGGAGCGCGCGTTGCGGCCGATGGATCCGGACCGCCTGTCCGACTATCTCGCGGCCCATCGCGACGTCACGCCGTTCGGCTACCGCGGCGCCGGGGCGCGCCCCGCGTCGTACACCACGCCGGCCGGCCAGACCGATTCGCCGCCGACGCGCTGATTCATGGCCGAGGCTGCGTCCGCGAGCGCGGGACCGACGACGCGCGCGGCGTCGAGCGCGGCCGGTCTGCCGCAACGCCAGCCGTGGGCCCGCGGTGCGGCCGCGATCGCGCTGACGCTGTTCGCGTTGTCGAGCGCGGTCGCCGGCGACCCGCCGCCCGGGATGCCGACCGATGCGGCGACGCTGCTCAACCGCATCCAGCAGGCGGCCCAGCGCCAGAGCTACACCGGCGTCTTCGTGCACCAGCAGGGCAACCAGGTCCAATCGTCGCGCATCACGCACCTGTCGGACCGGACCGGCGAACATGAGAAGCTCGAGTTGATGGATGGACAGTCGCGCGAGTTCATCCGTCACAACGACGATGTGCGCTGCTATTTGTCGGGTAGCAAGCTGATCCTGATCGAGAAGCGCGCGCGTTACGACAGTTTCCCGGCCGTGTTGACGACCGCGCCGCTCGACATCGACCAGTACTACAAGCTCTCGTTCGAGGGCGAGGACCGGATCGCCGGGCGCCTCGCGCAACTGATCGTCCTCGAGGCCCGCGACCAGCGGCGCTACGGCTACCGCTTCTGGTTCGACAAGGAATCGTTCCTGCTGTTGAAGGCGCAGACGATCAGCGAGAAGGGTTCGTCGATCGAGCAGGTCGCGTTCACCAACGTCGTCGTCGGCGGATCCGTCGATGCAGCCACCATCCGGCCCGGCGCCGCCAGTGTCGACGGCTGGCGGGTCGAGACCAACCGGATGGAACCCGTGGACCTGGCGCAGGCCGGCTGGAGCGTCGTCCAGCCCGTGGCCGGTTTCCGGAAGATGATGGAGGTTCGCCGGGCCTTCGGCGGCCGGGACGACGTCGGGCAGATGGTCTACTCCGACGGCCTCGCAGCCATCTCGATCTTCATCGATCGGACCGCCCCGGCCGAATGGGTCGAAGGGGAGGCGAGCAAGGGCCCGGTCAACGTCGTCACGGAGCGCCACGGCGACTTCTGGCTGACGATCGTCGGCGATGCGCCCGCGTCGTCGGTGCGCGACATGGCGAAGCAGGTCGCTTACCGGAAGGCGAAGTAGGGCCGCGCTGCTGGCGCCGGGTACGAGCGCTGCTGGCATCATTCGTCATTGGTGGTCTCTCGCGGTCCCTCCCTCTGTCTGGAAGCGCTATGCGTCGGTTCCTGTTGGCGTCGCTGTTCATCGTGTCCGTCGCGTTTACATCGCTGCCGGCCGCGGCACAGGTGCGCGACCTGCCGGACTTCGCCGACCTGGTGGAACGTGTGGGACCGGCGGTCGTCAACATCCGCACCACCGAGCGCTCGCGCGGATCCAGCGCGGACGGATCGGATGACGACGAAGTGCAGGAGATGTTCCGCCGTTTCTTCGGCGTCCCGCTGCCGCAGCAGCCGTCGCCCGAGCGCGCGCCGCGCCGCCAGCGACCCGGTGGCGAGGAGATCCCCCGCGGGATCGGGTCGGGTTTCATCCTTTCCGGTGATGGCTACGTAATGACCAACGCGCACGTCGTCGAGAACGCGACGACGATCTACGTGACGCTCACCGACAAGCGCGAATTCAAGGGCAAGCTGATCGGCGCGGACAAGCGGACCGACCTCGCGCTCGTCAAGATCGAGGCGACCGGCCTGCCGCGCATCGCGATCGGCGATTCGAAGGCGATCCGCGTCGGTCAATGGGTGCTCGCGATCGGCTCGCCGTTCGGGCTCGACAACACCGTGACGGCCGGCATCGTCAGTGCGAAGAGCCGCGAAACCGGCGACGCGCTGCCGTTCATCCAGACCGATGTCGCGGTCAACCCCGGCAACTCGGGTGGGCCGCTGATCAACATGCGCGGCGAGGTGGTCGGCATCAACTCGCAGATCCTCTCGGGCAGCGGCGGCAGCATCGGCATCTCGTTCGCCATTCCCGTCGACGACGCGATGCGCATCGTCGAGCAGCTGAAGAATGGCGGGCGCGTTCGGCGCGGCCGCCTCGGCGTCGAGATCCGCGAAGTCAGCAAGGAAGTCGCCGAGGCGATGGGTATCAAGGCGCAGGGTGCCCTGGTTTCGAAGGTCGAGCCGGGGTCGCCGGCCGACAAGGCGGGCGTACTGGGCGGCGACATCGTCGTCAGGTTCGACGGTCGGACGATCGAGAAGTCGTTCGACCTGCCGCGTGCCGTAGGCGACACCAAGCCGGGCACGAAGTCGGTGATCACCGTATTGCGGAAGGGCGCCACGCGCGACATCCCCATCGTGGTCGCCGAACTCGAACCCGACACGAAGCGTGCCGACAAGACGCCCGAGCCACCGAAGCCCGCTGCGGCCAACGGGCTCGGCGTCGCGGTCGTCGACCTGCCCGACGAACGTCGGAAGCAGCTCGGCCTGCCGTCGGGCGTCCTCGTCGAAAGCGTCGAGGGTCCCGCGGTCACCGCGGGAATTCGTCGCGACGACATCGTGCTCAGCCTGAACAACGTCGACGCGACGAGCGCCAGGCAGTTCAACGAGCAGGTGGCGAAGCTCGATCCGAAGAAGCAGGCGTTCGTGATGATCCGCCGCGGCGAGAACGTGTTCTATCTGCCGATCCGGCCCGCGCAGACACCCTGATCCGGTTCGCGTCATTCGCTGTCCCGCTGCGCCGCGCTTGGCGGCGCCACCGACGCTTCGGGTAAACTCGCGGGTTCGCCTCGAGTCGACCGCATTCGTCGGGTCGCCGGCGCAGGTCCGTGGAACCCTCACTCCCAGCCGCAGTTCGACGCGCGCCGAGCCGCATCGGGGCGCCGCGCCCCTGTTCGCCGTCGCGGGGCCGTCGTCGCCGTCTCGCGCAGTCATCCTCCGCATTCGATGCAGCACACCCGCAACTTCTCGATCATCGCCCACATCGACCACGGCAAGTCGACGCTGGCCGATCGCATCATCCAGCTTTGCGGCGGGTTGACCGATCGCGAGATGGAGGCCCAGGTTCTCGACTCGATGGACCTCGAACGCGAGCGCGGCATCACGATTAAGGCGCAGACCGCGGCGCTCGAGTACCGCGCCGCCGACGGTCAGGTCTATCGCCTCAACCTGATCGACACGCCGGGTCACGTCGACTTCGCCTACGAGGTCAGCCGCTCGCTGTCGGCTTGCGAAGGCGCGCTGCTGGTCGTCGACGCGAGCCAGGGCGTGGAGGCGCAGACGGTCGCCAACTGCTACACCGCGATCGAGCTCGGCGTCGAGGTCGTCCCGGTGCTGAACAAGATCGACCTGCCGTCGGCCGATCCCGACAACGCGATCGCCGAGATCGAGGACGTGATCGGCATCGACGCGCAGGACGCGATCCGCGCCAGCGCGAAGACCGGCGAGGGCGTTCCCGAGATCATCGAGGCGCTGATCGCGCGCATCCCGGCGCCGACCGGCTCGGCCGCCGAGCCGCTGCAGGCGCTGATCATCGACTCGTGGTTCGACAACTATGTCGGCGTGATCATGCTGGTGCGCGTCTTCAACGGCGCGTTGAAGGCGAAGGACCGGATCCTGCTGATGGCGAACGGCTCGCAGCACCTGGTCGAGCAGGTCGGCGTCTTCACGCCGAAGTCGCGGAC
>CAXTDA010000317.1:0-5059 GCA_964242935.1 uncultured Burkholderiaceae bacterium
CCGCCGACTCGTCGAGCACGCGCTGCAGGTCGGATCGTGCTACGGCCTTATCGCCGCGCGCCTTCAGCAGCGCCTCCGGTCGCGCGCCGGCGCCGCCGTTGAACTTTAGTTCGATGTTGCCGATCGCCCTGCCGACGGCCCGCACGAGCAGGACGCGCGCCTTCGGCGGCTCTGTCCGCAGGACGACGGGGTCGGCGTGATCGACGACTATGCGGTCGTCCACGTGCGCGCGACCGTGCCGGTCGGCGGCAGCCGCCGTAGCCGCGATGATTACGCTGAGATCGGCGGCGGGGTCGGCGGGCGCGACGGCGATGATCCGGCCCCCCGCCAGCGCGGCGGCGATCGTGACCGTCGGAAAGACCATCTCCTCGCCCGTGTCGACTGGCAGGCGGAGCCGGACGCGCGTGACCACCACGTCGCCGGTCTGCTCGATCGACGTCGCGCGGGTGCGCTCGGTCATCAGTCGCCATGTGGTAGCCTTCGAGGGAGGCGGAAGGCCGGCTTCTCGAAGCCGCGTCACAACGAGCTCGTGCGCGACCGCCAGCGTGGCGTCGCCGGGCGCGTCGCGCACGGCGGCCCGCGCTATTCCCTTCGCCTCGGCGGGCTGGGGCCGGGGACCGGGGGGGGGGGACGGGCCGCGAGCGGCACCGGCCCCGTGGAGGCGGGTGGCGTCGCGGTTCTCGCGCCAGGAGCGCGCGAGCGCGAGGAACTGGCTCACGCCGACGCCCAGCGAGCGGGCATGCTCAAGGCGCTGCTGGGCGGTTGGGTCTTCGATCTTCAGGAACGAGGTGACCACCGCGATGCGGCGGCGGGTCTGCGCCAGGCGCAGTGGATGGACGCCCGACATGTCGGGTTCGTTCATGGTCTTTCCTCTCGGTTGTTTGCGGCGGGTCGGGTCGGGGGGTGCCGGAGGCTCGTCGCCGTCCATCGGAGCGAGAAGCGAATCCATGTCGGTCGTGTTCGGGTGCGGACGGGGCGACCGTGGCTCTTCGCAGGCGGTGTCGGATCAGGCGCGCCCTGCCTCAGTCAGCCGCTTCTCCCCCTCCTCAAGTCACCTTCGGCAGCCGAGGACATGTAGCGGGGCTAGACGGTGACGCATGTGGACCTAGGCGGCACTGGCGTCTCGTGACATGCCCCGTCGTGAACACGTTCACCGCGTGGTCCAGTCGCGCAGGCTGGAGCCGAATACCGCGAAGCGGCGCATGCCTTCGTTCGCCACGCGAGGAAGACTTGGATCGCAGACGATGCGGACGATGGGATCGACACGGCCGCAGGTCCGCTTCCAGCGCACGCGCCTAGTCCTCGACCCGATCATCACTAGCGGCGGTCGAGGCGACACCGCCGACGATTGGGAGGAGGTTCCGATCGGACCGTGGTCGGACCGACACGCCTTGCGGACCCCCTTCCAGCGGCGCAGGACCAGTTAGAATGTGACCTGTTTCGGGGTGAGATGCTGATCGAGGACTTGCTGGCCGCCCGGCGCTCTGCCGGGTGGTCGAGGAGAACGCTGGCGGAGCGGATCGATGTCGACCCGCAGACGATCAAGCGGCTCGAGAAGGGCATCGGGTCTGTGCCGACGCTGGTGCCGATCACGACGCTTCTTTGAGCACCATCGCGATCAGCGCGCCTGACAGCCCGAGGCACGGCAGTGAGATGCAGAACTCAAGCCCGGCCCGCTCGCCTTAGGCGGCGAAGACGGCGACGATGGCGATGCCGAGCATGATGATGGTGGCGGTGCCGAAGATGATCGCCGCGAGCGCGGTCGCCGCGAGGCGCGCGGCCCCGGAAAGCCCGCTCCGTTGCGTGTCCACGATGACATCGCCTGCCGTTACGAGGCCGGCCGCTTCTACGGATGTCGGACTGTTCATAAGCGCATTCCCTCCCTCATTGGTTCTGTTGATCTCGTCCGACATTCCTGCACGGCCGCTGGCCGGGTTTCGGTCGCGACGAAGTGGCATGCCCGCGCGCTTACGGTTGAACGCTCGTCAAGGATCTGGATGGCCGCAGCGACATGATGCACTACGCCGACAGTTGGTTAACCGATTTCCAGACGGCCTGCTCGGTGCGATGGTTTTCGGCGAAGGCACCGTCCGGCGCGACTAGGACGAACCTGCCGAGGCGCGGCATCACGCTCCAGCCCATCCCTCCGGCGTCATCTCGCGCGGGCGTGTCGACCGCGGCTGCGTTCGTTTTGCATATCTGCATTTTCCCTCTGCAGTGCTTCCTTTCGCAACTCCCGTCCCTTCGATGCTTCCGCGCCCGGAGAGGGTCATCGCGATCGATCAACGGCACCGTGACGGAAAAACTCAAGCCGCCCAGCGCTGGAAGGCACCCGCCGCACAGGCCGGTGATTTTTTCCTTTCCGCTTACGCTCCGTTCGCGCGATCACGATGGCGGATGGCGGATGGCGGATGGCGGGGAGGACAGGAGGGATTGTGGTAAGGCCGCTCGTCGGAACCGATGCGAAGGGCAAGCCGTACGTCCGGCACAGGGACGTCGAGGCGGAGATCGAGGCGGTTCTCGAATGGCCGTTGTCGAAGGCGTTCGACCTGGCGCTGGACGGTCGCCTGCGTCCGCAGACCTTGGTCTACTTCATGCGCAACTTCCGGCCGAATCGGCCGTATCCGCAGTACGACCGGCTGGTGTTAGCCTTCTTCTCCCGCATCCAGCGCTCCGGGGAGCGGCTCGTCCGGGAGATGCCGCAAGTCGAGCGTGAGCGGGTCGACGAGCTGGTGAAGGACAGGGCGCTCGAGCTCTTCGCCGCCGACAGGCTCGACATCTTCGAGATGAGCTTCAGGACGGGAGCCGAGCGGCTTTATCTCACGGCCATAACGAAGGTCCGCCTGCGCAGCCGGACCGAACGGTCGCGCGAGGACCTAGTCGAGCCCGGCGCGGATCTCACCGGCGAGGAGGCGGCCGACGTGCTGGACCGCCGGGCGGGCGTCGCCATGCCGCTCGCCGAGGCGAAGGCCATGCTGGCGGACGCGATGGGCCGTCTGACGGACCGGGAGCGCCTGGCGGTTCACTACGTCCACGAGCTCGGCCTTACCGAGGACGAGGCGGCGGAGCAGCTGGGCTGCACGGACCGCAACGTCCGGTATCTAATTTCAAGCGCGCGCCGGAAGGCGCTCGGGCAAGGGAAGGGCGCACGCGGCACCGCGCGCGCGAAGGTGTAGTCGATGATGCAGGAGCAGAAGCCGGGGATGGCGCTCGACGACGTGTTGGAGCGCCTGCACGAGGAGCTAGAGGACGGCGCGAGCGCCGACCGGGTGCGCGAGTTGGTCGGCCTGCACCCGGCGTTCCGCGAGGAGATCCTCGCGTTCGCCGCCGAGTGGCTGTCGAGCGAGGGCAGCGACCTCGCCGACGACGTGCTCGTCGTGTCGGGGACGGTATCGGGGCACGCGGAACTGCTGGAGCGGTTCTGGGCGACCGCGGCGACCGACGACGCGAGCCCGCTGCCGGGCACGCCGGCGGCGTGGCGCGGCGTCGCCGAGCGATGCCGCGTCGACACGGCGGTGCTGCGCAAGGTCGCGAAGGGCTTCGTCGAGGCGGCGACGATCCCGGGCAAGTTCGTCTCGATGCTGGCGGAGGCGACCGCCGCGCCGCCCTCGCGGGTGTGGTCGTTCCTAACGTCGCGGGCGATCGCGTCGGCGGGTGCGGTCGACTACTTCGCGCCCTCGGGACGTCGCGGCGGAGGCACGTCCAGCTTCGCCGAGGTCATCCGGGAGTCGGACCTCGGCGACGAGGACAAGGTGTTCTGGCTCTCGCACCTGGACGCCTGATGGACCAGTTCGCGGCCATCCGGGCGCAGGCCGACGGGCTGAGGCGCGAGGCGGGCGTTGCGGACTCGCTGCGCGCCATGGAGGTCGTCCGCGCCTGCGCCGTCCATCTCGACCTCGAGATCAGGCCGGTGCCCCCCGACGACGACGAGCTGGAGGGCGCGCACGGCATCCTCTGCCGCGACTTCGGGCACGTCCTAGTCCGGAACGACCTGCCGGAGGACGAGATGGCCGAGGTCGTCGCGCACGAGATCGGTCACTTCCGCGTCCACGACGGCGTCGAGCGGGGGTGCTATCCGGGTTCGGACGGCCGGGGCGGCGATCCGGCGCAGCGCATCGAGACTTACGGTGTCAAGGAGCGTCGCGAGGCGCAGGCGAACGTCTTCGGGCGCGAGCTCGTCCTCCCCCGCACGCTGGCGAGAAGGCTGTTCCTCGACGGGCGCACGGCCGCCGGCATCTCGGCCGAATTAGGCGTCCGGCACGCCACCGCTTACCAGCAGCTCGCCGACGGCGTGCTCCTGCCGGAGGTCGTGCCGTCGCCGGAGCCGGCGGCGGCGGTCGAGCGGCCATGCGACCCGTCGCAGCAGCGCGCCGTCGACCACCGCGGCACCCCTTTCCTCGTCCGCGCCGGCCCGGGGACCGGCAAGACGAAGACGCTGACCGCGCGCGTGCTCTCGCTGCTGGTGGAGGGCGTGCCCGCGGAGCGGATCCTGGCGCTCACCTTTTCCAACAAGGCGGCGCGGGAGCTCTCCGGGCGCGTGACGCGGGCCCTCGGGTCGGACGCGGTCAACATCTGGTCCGGCACTTTCCACGCCTTCGGCCTAGATACGATACGGAAGCATCACGCGATCTTCGGCGTCTCAGAGAATCCAAGGATCGTCGACGCCAGCGAGGGCGTCGCGTTGTTGGAGGACGCGCTGGCCGGGCTCGGCCTTGTCCACCATCTCAACCTGTTCGAGCCGGCGCTGGCGCTCAGCGACATTCTGCGCGGGATCTCGCGCGCCAAGGACGAGCTCTGGACGCCCCAGCGCTACATGGACGCGGCGGACGCTATGCGCGGCGCCGCCACGAGCGAGGAGGAGGTCGTGGCGGCCGAGAAGGCGCGGGAGGTCGCGACCGTCTACGACCATTACCAGCGCCTGCTGACCGACGCCGGGGCGGTGGACTACGGCGACCTGATCATGCGCCCGACGCTGGCCATGCGGGAGGACGCCGACTTCGGGGCGCTGATGCGGGACCGGTTCTCGCATGTGCTCGTCGACGAGTACCAAGACATCAAC
>CAXTDA010000318.1:0-5056 GCA_964242935.1 uncultured Burkholderiaceae bacterium
GAGGCGGGCCATCGCGTCGTGCCGGTTCCCGGTGCGTCGGCGCTGACCGCGGCGCTGTCGGCGGCCGGCATCGCGGACGGCCCGGTGCTGTTCGCCGGCTTCCTGCCATCGAAGGCGGCGCAGGCCGGGACCGCGCTGCAGGCGCTCGGGACGATCCCCGCGCACCTCGTGCTGTACGAAGCGCCCCATCGCATCGTCGACACGCTCACGCTCGTCGCGACGACGTTCGTCGGTCGTCGATGCGTGATCGCGAAAGAGTTGACGAAGCGCTTCGAGACGATCCACCGCTGTCCCGTCGAAGACGCCGTCGCCTGGATCACCGCCGACCCGCAGCGCCAGCGCGGCGAGTTCGTCGTGATCGTCGAGGCGAGCCGCGACGCGGCGGGTGACGTCGACCGGGCGCTGGCGGACGCGTTGCCGATCCTCGACAAGCTCGCCGCCGCGTTGTCGCTATCCGACGCGGCCTCGCTCGCCGCCGAGATCACCGGCGTCTCGCGGAAGGCGCTATACGCGGAAGCGTTGAAGCGACGCGCACGCTGAGCCGAGTCATTCCGCAAGAGACGGGACGTCCGCGCGGGACGTCCCGGGCCGTTCACACCGGCTTCGGCGGTCGCTTCATCTGGCAGGTCGTCGGTTGCGCGGACACGTACGACTCGAAGCGCGCGTCGGTCAGGAAACCGATGCCCTGGTTCTCGAGGTCGTAGGTGACCTCCTTCGGGCCGCCCTTCGCCGCGGTCTTCTGGATCGTCGAGATGTAGAGCGGCGCGAGCAGCTGATGGTCGGTCGCGCGCATCTCGACCTCGCCGGTCGCCGACTCCCACTTCATCCCTTCGAGCGCATACGCGACCTTCAACGGATCGTCGCTGTCGACCTTCTTGATCGCCTCGGCCAGCATCAGCATCTCGTTGCGGACCTGCATGTAGTAATAGTCGAGCGTCGGGTACTTCTTGTGGAAGTCGAGCATCTCCTTCTGGATCTTGTTCGGTACGACGCTCGTGTGCCATTGCGTGATCTGCTTGACCTGCCCGACCCCCGCTTCGCCGATCGCGGTCGGGCTGCCGAGGCCGCCCGCGTAGAACGTGTAGAAGTCGACCTTGCTGCCGGTGTCCTTGACGGACTTGATCAGCAACGACATGTCGTTGCCCCAGTTGCCCGTGATCACCGCATCGGCGCCCGACGCCTTGATCTTCGCCGCGTACGGGGCGAAGTCCTTTACCGATCCGAGCGGATGGAGGTCGTCGCCGACGATCTCGATGTCCGGGCGCTTCCGCTTCAGGTACTCCTTCGCGGCGCGTGACACCTGCTGGCCGTGCGAGTAGTTCTGGTTGATCAGGTAGACCTTCTTGATGTTCGGCCGGCTCGCAATGAAGTTGGTCAGCCCCTCGAGCTTCATCTCGGAGTTCGCATCGAAGCGGAAGTGCCAGAAGCTGCACTTCGAGTTCGTCGCGTCGGGATCGACGGCCGCGTAGTTCAGGTACACGACCGCACGCGCCGGATCGCGATCGTTGTTCTTCTGCACCGCGTCCTGGATCGCGAGGCCGGCGCCCGAGCCGTTGCCCTGCGTGACGTAGTGGATGTTCGAGTCGATCACGCTCTTCAGGATCGTCAGGCTCTCCTGCGGCGTGCCCTTGTTGTCGTACGGCACGATCTCGAAGCGGAAGCGCCCGGCGGCCTTGGTCGCGTTGACCTGGTCGGCGACGAACTGGAACTGCTTCAGGCCGCCGTCGCCGACGTTGGCGAACGGGCCCGACAGCGGATCGATGTAGGCGATCTTGACGACGGGCTGCTGGGCGAACGCCGCCGTCGAGAAGGCGGATGCCGCGAGCAGGCCGCCGACGAGGGTGCGATGGAAGAGGCGCGGCATGCGGCCGCTTCGAGGAATGCTGGCGATGATGGTCTCCGGTGGACCTCCGCCGACGGGGAGGTCTGTTGTGGACGGCAGGTCGAACGGCGCGGGGCCATGCGCGATCGGATGTGCGCCGTCAGTCGCCTTTCTTTCACCTTGGCCGGTTGGCAACAATCGGGGTCAACCCTAGCAACGACGCGCAACTTCCCGGGTGCGCGGATTCGCCGTGCGCCCCTTGCATAATGCCGGCGGTTGTTCACGCAAGAAGGAGACGGTCGATGGCAGTTCCCGCGGTCCTGCAACACCTGAGCCTGCCGATCATCGGCGCCCCGATGTTCATCGCGAGCGGGCCCGACCTCGTGATCGCGCAGTGCAAGGCCGGCATCGTCGGTTCTTTCCCGGCGCTCAACGCACGGCCGGCCGACGAGCTGACCAAGTGGCTGACGCGGATCGAGGACGAGCTGGCCGCATACCGCGCCGCGCATCCCGACCGGCCGGTCGCGCCGTTCGCGGTGAACCAGATCGTCCACACGTCCAACGACCGGCTCGCGCACGACATTGACGTCTGCGTCGAACATCGGGTCCCGATCCTGATCTCGAGCCTGCGCGCGCCGGACCGCGCGATGCTCGATGCGGTCCATGCGTACGGCGGCGTCGTGTTCCACGACGTGATCAGCATCCGCCATGCGAAGAAGGCGCTCGAAGCCGGCGTCGACGGGCTGATCCTGGTCGCGGCCGGTGCGGGTGGTCACGCGGGCATGCTGTCCCCGTTCGCGCTGGTCGGCGAGGTCCGCAAGTTCTTCGACGGCCCGATCGCGCTGTCGGGTTCGATCGCGAGCGGCGGCGCGGTGCTCGCCGCGCAGGCGATGGGCGCGGACTTCGCGTACATCGGCACGCGCTGGCTCGCGACGCAGGAGGCCAACACGTCCGAGGGTTATCGCGACGCGATCGTCGGCTCGACCGCGGCCGACGTCGTCTATACCAACCTGTTCACCGGCGTGCACGGCAACTACCTGAAGAAGAGCATCGAGGCGGCGGGGCTCGACCCCGACGACCTGCCGCAGTCCGATGCGAAGGCGATGAACTTCGGTTCCGGGGGCGGCAGCAAGGCCAAGGCGTGGCGCGACATCTGGGGCGCCGGCCAGGGCGTCGGCCTGATGCACGACGTGCCCGCGGTCGACGAGGTCGTCGAACGGCTGCGGCGCGAATACGACGAGGCGCGTGCGCGGGTCGGCGTGCGCTGACGGGACGTTCGTCATGAGGATCAAGCTCCGCCGCGCACCGAAGCCCGAGAAGGTCCGGATCGGTTCGCGCGCCGATCGCCGCAAGGTGCTGCCGCAATACATGCTGCCGAAGCGGCGGCTGACCGTATTCGCGGGGCGCGTCGCGTCGCGCGAAGGCGGCCGTACCACGCTGCCGACGATCCGCTGGTTCGTCCGCAAGTACGGCGTCGACATGAACGAGGCGGTCGAGCCCGACATCGCGCGCTACGGCAGCTTCAACGACTTCTTCACGCGCGCGCTGAAGCCGGACGCGCGCCCGCTCGCCGACGCGGATCTGGTCTCGCCGGTCGACGGGACGATCAGCCAGTTCGGCCGCATCGACCACGACCAGATCCTGCAGGCGAAGGGACACCGCTACGCGACCGCGGCGCTGGTCGGCGGTGATGTCCGCCTCGCGAAGCAGTTCCACGACGGGTACTTCGCGACGCTCTATCTCAGCCCGCGCGACTACCACCGGATCCACATGCCGTGCGATGGACGCCTGCTGCGGATGGTCCACGTGCCCGGCGACCTGTTCTCGGTCAATCCGACCACGGCGCGCGGCGTGCCGGGGCTCTTCGCACGGAACGAGCGGGTGGTCTGCGTATTCGAACGATTGAGTGAACGACCGGATGCCGAAGCGGGTGCGAAGGGTTGCTTCGTCGTCGTGCTGGTCGGCGCGACCATCGTCGGCAGCATGGCGACCGTGTGGCACGGCGTCATCAACGGCGCGCGCGTCCAGCGCGTCCGCGAGTGGCTCTACGGCGACGGCGGCACGGCCGGCGACGACATCGTGCTGCGCCGTGGCGAGGAGATGGGTCGGTTCCTGCTCGGCTCGACCGTCGTGCTGCTGTTCCCGCACGACCCGCTGGCCTTCAACACCACGTGGGAACCGGGCCGCCCGATCCGCGTCGGCGAAGCGATGGCGGAGCGGGCGCCGGGCAAGACGACGTCCTGAGCGCCTGGTGTCGAGGGCTCAGCCGAGCCTGAACGCCTCGTGGACGGCGCTCTGGTAGCTACCGCCGTTGACCGGTCCGCCGCCGGCGACGTGGATCGCGTCGCCGACCACCGCGGCGCCCATGCCGTGGCGCGGCGTCGGCATGCGCGCGTACTGCATCCACGTGTCGGAGACGGGGTCGTAGCCCTCGAGCTGCCCGAAGACGCGGTTCGTCCCCTCGCCGCCCATCACGAAGAGGCGGTCCCGGTACGCGACCGTCCCGTGGCCGGAACGCGGCGTCGGCAGCGGCCGACGCTGCTGCCAGCGGTCCGTCGCGTCGTCGTACACGTGATGCAGGTCCGAATTGGTGTTGAACGCGTCGACCCGGCCGCCGATCACGTGCAGGGAATCGCCGAAGACGACGATCCCGATGTGGTCGCGCCCGGTCGGCAGCGGCGCACGCGGAAGCCATCGATCGG
The DNA here is from genome assembly GCA_964242935.1 of uncultured Burkholderiaceae bacterium. Classification (GTDB taxonomy): domain Bacteria; phylum Pseudomonadota; class Gammaproteobacteria; order Burkholderiales; family Burkholderiaceae_D; genus CAHJXF01. The sequence goes on from CAXTDA010000318.1 coordinate 4,525, forward strand.
CCCGGTCGTCGTAGACGAGGTGGCGATCGATCGACTTCTTCGTCTCGTTGGTGTCGCCGACCGCGCCGCCGACCGCGTGCAGCCGGCCGGCGCGCGCCGCGCAGCCGATCGCGCCGCTGGCGAATGGCAACGGCGCGATCTCGCGCCAGCGATCGCCGCCGGCGTCGTAGACGAAGCAGCGATCGTGCGGACGGCGGTTCTGCTCGATGAACCCGCCGATCGCATAGAGCCGGTCGCCGACGAACGCGACGCCGACGTGGTTCGCGCCGAGCGGCAGCGGCGCCGCGACCGTCCACGTCCGCGCGCCGGCGTCGTAGACGTGGTGATAGGCCCGGTCGACGCGCTGCTCGGCGTAGCCGCCGACGATATGCATCCGATCGTCGTGCGCCGCGGCCCACGCCATCTCGCTACGCGGCAGCGGCAACGGCGGCAGGTCGCTCCAGCGCCCCGCGTCGGGCGCCTTCGGCGCGGGGCTGTCGAACAGGTCCTGCACCGCCGCGGCCTCGGGCAGGTCGACCCGACCGGCCTGGTC
>CAXTDA010000319.1:0-5023 GCA_964242935.1 uncultured Burkholderiaceae bacterium
TCGGTGGATGGTTCGAGTTCGTGCGCGGGCCAAAGCCGACGCTTCCCGACGGGGTCTTCGCACTAGCGCTCGAGCAGTTCTGGCAGCGCACCGGGGGCGGGTCCAGCGCGCTGACCGCCGAACAGGTGACCTACGAGCCGGGGTCGCCCGGCCGCGTCTTCAAGCTCGACGAGGACAGCGTCGTCACCCGCCTGATGGCCTTGGATGCGACGACCGACGAGACTTGGACATGGACCGACACCGCAGGTTTGAGGCAGGTGCAGAGGCGGCGAGAGCCCGACTGGCGCGGTCTTCTGGCCCGTAGCTACGGACGGATGGCGGAGACGGAATGACGACGCTCGCCGACACCATAACCATAGAACGTCGCTTCGCGCGTTCGGCCAGGATCGACCGCGATCTTGCCGGCAGCCCCCCGCTGGTGGGTTACGTCCTCCAGGCGAGCGTCGCCAAGTCCCTTACGTCGATGGCCTGCAGCCAGGTGGAGAGCGGCCAGGGTGCCTACACGTGGACTGGACCCTACGGGGGCGGGAAGTCGTGCGCCGCCCTCCTGGTGGCAAACCTCGTGGCCGGTATCGGCGACAACCGCGCGATCGCGCGCGACATCGCGGGCGATGAGGTCGCGGGGCTTTTCGAGGAGGCGTTCCCGGACAGCGTTGGGCGCTGGAACGTCGTCGCCGTCACGGGCAGCCGCGTCGGCCTGCGAGAGGCGATCGGCGCGGCGGCCCAGGCGTCGCTCGGCTGGAGCGACGCGGAGACTGCTGCTGCGCTGGCGTCCGACACCACCCTCATTGACGCGATCGCTGCGCCGCGCGGACGCGGCCGGAAGACCGGCGGCACGCTCGTCATCCTCGACGAGCTCGGCAAGATGCTGGAGTTCGCTGCCCTGCACGGCGGCGACGTGCACCTCCTGCAGGACCTGGCAGAGCGCGCCGCGCGCAGCGAGGGCAGGCTCGTCGTCCTCGGCATTCTCCACCAGGCGTTCGACCAGTATGCGGCTAGGGCGGATCGCGACGCGCGGCGAGAGTGGGCGAAGGTGCAGGGGCGCTTCCAGGACCTGCCTTTCCTCGCGGGCCCGGACGAGACCGTGGCGCTGCTTGGTCGTGCCATCGGATGCGAGCGCCGGCCTGCCGGGGCCAAGCGCGCTGCCGCAGCGGTCGCCGCCGAGGTCGCCAAGCGTCGCCCAGTGGACGAACGCGCACTCTCTTCCGCGCTTGCGGCTACATGGCCCCTGAACCCAGTCACGGCCCTCCTCCTGGGACCGGTGTCCCGCCAGCGCTTCGCCCAGAACGAGCGTAGCGTGTTTGGCTTCTTGGCGTCCTCCGAACCGGCGGGTTTTCAGGACCACCTGGCGGGGACGCCAGCCAAGGGTCCGGCGACCTACGACCCCGACCGCCTGTGGGACTACCTCGCCACCAATTTCGGCATGGCGCTCGCCGGCGGCCAAGACGGCACCCGCTTTAGCCTCGCGTTCGAGGCAATCGAGCGCGCCGGGGCAAAGGGCGGTCCGCTGCACGTCGCGCTGACGAAGTCGGCTGCGATCATTGAATTCTTTCGCAACGGTTCCGGACTCGCGGTCTCGGACGAGTTCTTGGCGCTGGCCGCACCCGCAGCAACGCGCGGGGAGGTCGAGGCCGCAATCGCAGACCTGCTCTCCTGGGCGATCCTGATGCCGCAGCCGCGGCTCGGCGGCTACGCCCTGTTCGCCGGCAGCGACTTCGACCTCGACGAGGCCGTTGCCCGCGCCGTCGCCACCCCCGCAGCCGTCGATCTGAACGCGATCCCGTCGCGCGTCGGCTTGCCCGTAGTTGCGGCGAAGCGGCACTACCTGCGAACCGGCGCGCTGAGGACATTCGATGTGATCCTCGACGTCGCGAGCCGCGGCGAGACTCCGCAGGACGTGGTGGCGAGACTCATGCGGTCAGAGCTCCGCGGCCGCGGGCGCCTCGTCCTCGTCCTAAACGACGGGACCTACGACCGACCGGAGATCGACGTCCGCTGCAAGCTAATGGCCAAGGCGTTTCGAAAGGCGGACGCCATCGCCGCAGTCGGCGCGGCACCCGAGCAGCACGGCCTGCTTGGCCTCGCCGGTGAACTCCTCGCACTCGAGAGGGTGACCCGGGACAACCTGCGCCTCGAGGGCGATCGAATCGCCCGCCGCGAGATCGGCGCGCGCCACGCGGCCACGACCGAGGCGCTGCAGCGCCGGCTCGATGCGGCACTGAACGAGGCGACCTGGTGGCTGTCGACCAACGAGGCCGATGCGACGCGCGAGCCGCTCGCGGTGCTGGCGAGCCGGCTTGCAGACAACGCGTTCCCCGACGCCCCCGTAATACAGAGCGAACTCCTGCAACGCGACCGGCCCTCGTCCAGCGCGATGGCGGCGGTGCGCAACCTCATGCACGCAATGGTCACGTCGCCCGGCGAGCGGGACCTCGGCTTCACCGGCTACCCAGCCGAGATGGGCCTCTACATGACGGTGATCCGTCCGTTCGGCCTACACCGCGAGGAAGACGGCGTCCTCGACTTCCGAGGCCCCGACGAGGGCGATCAGGGAAGGACGCTGACCACAGCATGGGCTGAACTCGAGAGCGCTGCCGACACGACCCTCGATCAGGTCTACGCCACCTGGGCGGCTGCGCCCTACGGCATGAAGACCGGCGTCATGCCATTGCTGGCACTCGCGAACCTGATGTCCCGCCGGGACCGCGTCGCCGTCTACGTCGATGGCATCTTCCAGACCGATTTCGACGACGTGCTGGCGGACAAGCTACTCCAGCGCCCGGAGGCGATCCGCGTCCGCCGCATCGACCGGTCGGTGCAGGAGGCGGTATACCTCAGCGGGCTAGCGCGAGCATTCGGCCTGCCCCACGATGCGCCGGCGCTCGCCGTCGCGCAGACGCTCTACCGGCGCTTCGAGGACCTGACCGCCTACGCCCGCAGGACGAGGTCGATCGGTCCTGACGCCGCGGCCGTGCGCGACGCTGTGCTCAGAGCCAGCGACCCAGAGGGCGTGCTGTTCGAGCGCATACCGGAAGCGCTTGGCGGGCGGCTGTCGGCGGAGGCGGTGCTCGAGGCGCTTTCCTCCGCGGAAGGGACATACGGCACCTTACTCGAGGGCTTGCGCCGAACGCTCGCCCGCGGCCTCGGCGTCGACGCCGGATCGTTCGACGGACTGCGCGAACGCGCAGACAACCTCCGTGACTTGACCAACGACTACGCGTTTGAGGCCTTCGCAATGCGCGCGGGCGCGTTCGATAGCGGGGACGGTGATATCGAGGGGCTCGCGAGCCTGCTGCTGCACCGACCGCCCCATGCGTGGTCCGACCGGGACGCCGACCAGGCGCTGCTCGAACTCGCCGCGCTGTGCCGACGATTCCGGGAAACTGAGGCTCTCGCCGCCGTGAGGGACCGAGCGCCGACCGCCGAGGCCATGGCGCTCGTCGTCGGGTTGGATGCCAGCGTCGCGCCGGTGGTGCGCAGCTTCATCCTGACGGATGCTGAGCGAACGGAGGCGGCGACGCTGGCGGATGAACTGCTGGCGACGCTCGGCCGCGGCGACCGCATCGCGAGCGTCCGGCTGGCCGCGCTCGCCCGGGCCGTGGCGGGCGTAGCCCTGGACGACACGCTGGCCGAGCGGCACGTGGAGGCCGCATGACTTTCGAACGCCACATCCTAGGAATATCCGGCGGCCGCGACAGCGCCGCCCTCGCGGTGCACATGCGGCAGGCCCGTCCCGATCTGGGCATCGAATACTTTTTCACCGACACAGGAAAGGAGCTGCCCGAGGTCTATTCGTTCCTCGATCGGCTAGAGGGCTTCCTCGGCCAGGCGATCGCGCGCCTCAACCCAGACCGGGACTTCGACTTCTGGATGGCGGAATACGGCAACTTCCTGCCCTCGCCGCGCACCCGCTGGTGCACCCGGCAGCTCAAGCTGCGACCACTCGAGCGCTGGCTGCGCGACGACCTCGAGGCGGGCACCAAGGTCCACTCCTACGTCGCGATCCGCGCCGACGAGCCGTCGCGCGAGGGATACAAATCGACGCACCCTAACATGCACGTGCACCTGCCGCTGCGCGAAGCGGGTATAGACCGCGCCGGCGTTATCGACATCTTGCGTGACGCCGACGTCGGCGAGCCCGAATACTACGGATGGCGGTCTCGCTCGGGTTGCACCTTCTGCTTTTTCCAGCAGAAGATCGAGTGGGTGCGCCTCGCCGAGCGCCACCCCGACCGCTTCGAGGAGGCGATCGCCTACGAGAAGACCGCGATCGACGGCGGCTCGCCGTTCACATGGAGCCAGGGCGAGAGCCTCACCGCGCTGACGGAGCCCGAACGCGTCGCGCAGATCAAGGCGGACTATGAGAAGCGGCTCGATCGGCTCCGCCGCCGACGGCCGGCCAACCCGCTGTCCGGACGGTCGATGGAAACGGTGGACGACGTCTACGGCATCGAGGAGGCGAGCGCGGGCTGCATCATCTGCCACAAGTAAGGCCCGACCCCGGCGAGGCTCACCTCTAGGCCCGCACCCGCGAAGGCGGCCTGCAGCGCCTCGGCCTGCGGAGGCTCGCAGGCGAAATACCGATAGAGCAGCGACTTGTGCGCCCAGACGCGCTTGCCGAGGTAACTGTTCGCGTCGCTCGGCAGCAGAATCATGTTTCCCAGGCGGTCGGCGAGGTCGGCGTCCTCGTAGATCGCCTCCTCCATCCGGCCGCCTTCACGGCGCGCGGCGCCACGTGCTCGACCGAGTAGTGGCGGTCCAGCGTCGATAGTGGCGCATAGCTGCCGCCGATGGTGCGCCAGCGAATGTCCGCTTACCTCAAACCACCGCTTCAAAGCGGTCATTCCGTTTTCCACCAGACAATTACGTTGTTTAGCTGTTAAATCAGGCATCGAACTGAGACCCGCGAGCGCTACCGCGCTTCTCCCGTTACCGCGATGCGCGCGGCACGTGCATAATGCTCGAGCTCGACATCGGACTCGATCAACTGATCGAGCAGCCCCTTCATGTCGGTCATGTCCGA
>CAXTDA010000320.1:0-5010 GCA_964242935.1 uncultured Burkholderiaceae bacterium
TGACCGGACTGTCCTACCGAGGTGCCGGCGTCGACATCGCGGCCGGCGACGCGCTGGTGCGCAACATCGGCCCGTTCGCGAAGCGGACGATGCGGCCCGAGGTGCTGGCCGGGATCGGCGGCTTCGGCGCGTTGATCGAGCTGCCGAAGCGCTATCGCGAGCCGGTGCTGGTCGCCGGCACCGACGGCGTCGGTACCAAGCTGAAGCTCGCGTTCGCGATGAACCGCCACGAGACGATCGGCATCGACCTCGTCGCGATGAGTGTCAACGACATCCTTGTCCAGGGCGCCGAGCCGCTGTTCTTCCTCGACTACTACGTCTGCGAGAAGCTCGACGTCGCGACCGCGACCGACGTCATCCGCGGCATCGCGGCCGGCTGCGAAGCCGCGGGCTGCGCGCTGATCGGCGGCGAGACGGCCGAGCATCCGGATGCGTTCCCGGTCGGCGAGTACGACCTCGCGGGCTTCGCGGTCGGCGTCGTCGAGAAGTCGCAAGCGGTCGACGGCTCGCGCATCGTGGCCGGCGACGTGCTGATCGGCCTCGCGTCGAGCGGGCTGCATTCGAACGGCTTCTCGCTGGTGCGGAAGGTGATCGAACGATCGGGGGCCGATCTCGCGACGCCGTTCGCGACGGTGTGGCCCGCCGCCGGCGACGATCCGCGATCGCTCGGTGCGGTGCTGCTCGAACCGACGCGCATCTACGTGCGTCCGGTGCGTGCGCTGCTCGAGCGGGTCGACGTGCGCGGCATGGCGCACATCACCGGCGGCGGCCTGACCGAGAACACGCATCGCATGTTTCCAGACGGGCTCGGCGCCGAGCTCGATGCCGCGTCGTGGGCGCGGCCGGCGCTCTTCGACTGGCTGGCCGTCGCCGGCGACATCGTCGACGACGAGATGCGACGCACGTTCAACGGCGGCATCGGCTTCGTGCTGGTCGTCGCGCCCGCCGATGTCGAGGTCGCGTTACGCTCGCTCCGCGACGCGGGCGAGACCGCGATCGTCGTCGGTCGAGTCCGCGTGCGCGCGGCCGACGAGGCGGGCACGACCTTCGTCTGACGACGGTCGCGGGTCGTCGCGCATCTCGACGAGGAGGCGAACGATGAACGACGAGCCGCTCAGGCCGATCACCGACGACGAGATCCGCCGCTTCTGGGACGACGGGGCGATCGCGTTGTCGGGCCTCTACGACGACGAATGGCTTGCGCGGATGCGCGCCGCGGTCGACGAGAACCTCGCGCACCCCGGACCGCACAGCCGCGAATACGTGAAGCCCGGAGAGACCGGCCGCTTTCTCGGCGACATCGGGATCTGGTGGATCAAGCCCGAGCTTCGCGCGTATGTCGAACACTCGCCGGCGGCGGCGATCGCGCAGCGCTTCCTCGGCAGCGCCAAGGTCAACTTCTTCTACGACCAGCTGTTCGTGAAGGAGCCCGGCACGCAGGCGCGCACGCCGTGGCACCAGGACCAGCCGTACTGGCCGATCAAGGGATGGCAGGTGCTGTCGATCTGGCTCGCGCTCGACGACGTGACGCTCGAGACCAGTGGCGTCGAATACATCAAGGGCTCGCACCGGAGCCGCAAGTGGTACAAGCCGCGCAACTTCGGCGGCGACCCGAACGCGTATCGCGCGAGCCCCGGCGAGCCGATCCCGGACTTCGATGCCGAGCGCGACGACCACACGTTCCTGTCGTGGGACATGAAGGCCGGCGACGTGCTGGTCCACCACGCGCTGACCGTCCATGGCGCGCCCGGCAACAAGTCCTCGACGCAACGTCGACGCGCCTATGCGACGCGCTGGACCGGTGACGACGTGGTCTACGACCCGCGACCGGACCTCGTGCCGCTGACGATCGCCGAAGTCCGGCTCGCGCCCGGCGACCCGCTCGACAGCGACGTCTTCCCGCGCATCTGGCCGCGACCGCGCGACTGACGTATCGTTCGCGACCACAACGATCCCGAGGAGACGACGATGTCGAAAAGATTCGTACGATGGCGGCTCTTGGGCACGGCGACGGCGCTCGCGACGATCGGCCTGGCCGCGCCCGTGTACGCCGACATCAACATCGGCGTCGTGCTGTCGCTCACCGGTCCGGCGGCGTCGCTCGGCATCCCGGAGAACGACACGATCAAGCTGTGGCCGACGACGATGAACGGCGAGAAGGTCGTCGTCACCGTCCTCAACGACAACTCGGATCCGACGGCCGCGGCCACGGCGGCGCGCAAGCTGATCACGGAAAGCAAGGTCGACGTGCTGATCGGCTCGTCGGTCACGCCGCCGTCGCTGGCGATGGTCGAGGTCGCCGGTGAGAGCAAGGTCGCGTTGCTGTCGCTCGCGGGCGGCGGCGCAATCGTCGAGCCGCAGGAGGGGAACCGCAAGTGGGCGTTCAAGTTCTCGCCGACCGAGACGTTCTCGAGCGAGCCGATCGTCGAGCACGCGATGAAGAACGGCGTGAAGTCGGTCGGGGTGATCGGCCTGTCGAACGCGTACGGCGAAGGCTTCGTCAAGAACTTCGAACGCGTTGCGACCGGTAAGGGTCTGCGCATCGTCGCGAGCGAGCGGTATGCGACGACCGACGCGAGCGTCGTCGGCCAGGTCGTCAAGCTGCTCGCCGCGAAGCCCGATGCGATCTACATCGCGGCCGCCGGCACGCCGGGCGCCCTGCCGCAGATCGAGCTCGCGAACCGGGGCTGGAAGGGCCCGGTCTACCAGACCCAGGGCGTTGCGAACAACGATTTCCTGCGGGTCGGCGGCAAGGCGCTCGAAGGCACCTTCATGACGACTGCGCCGGTGCTGGTCGCCGAGCAGCTCGCCGATTCGAATCCGGTCAAGAAGCCGGCACTCGAGTACGTGACGAAGTTCGAGGCCGCGAACGGCCCGAACTCGCGGTCGCTGTTCGGTGCCACCGCGTGGGACGTGTTCTTCATGATCGGCAAGGTGGTCGAAGGCATTCCGAAAAACGTTCGGCCCGGTACTCCGGGATTCCGCGCTGCGGTCCGCGACGGCATGGAGAACCTGAAGGGCTTCGTCGCGGCGGAGGGCGTCTACACGATGAGCGACAAGGACCACAACGGCGTCGACGCGCGCTGCCAGGTGCTGGTGCGCGTCGAGAACGGACGATGGAAACTGGTGCAATGACGGTGTAGCGTCGCGTTCATGGGTCCGCTCGAACTCGACGCGAACGCCACCGCCGCACCGTCCGGCCCGACCGAGACGCTGGAGACCGACTGCTGCATCGCGGGCGGCGGTCCGGCCGGGATGATGCTCGGCCTGCTGCTCGCGCGACGCGGCGTGCGCGTGCTGGTCCTCGAGAAGCATGCCGACTTCCTGCGCGACTTCCGCGGCGACACGATCCATCCGTCGACGCTCGAGGTGATGGCGAAGCTCGGCCTGCTCGACCGCCTGCTCGCGATCCCGCACACGAAGATCGAGCGGCTCCTGATGCAGTGGGAGGATCGCCTGCTGCCGATCGCCGACTTCGAGCGGCTGTCGACGCGCTGCCGCTACATCGCGCTGATGCCGCAGTGGGACCTGCTGGATCTGCTCGCGAATGCGGGGCGCGCTTTTCCGGGCTTCGCGTTGCGGATGCGGACCGAGGCGCGCGAGCTGATCGGCGAGCGCGACGCCGGCGGCTGGCGTCGCGTCGACGGCGTGCGGGCGAACGGACCCGACGGGCCGGTCGAGGTCCGCGCACGCACCGTCGTCGGATGCGACGGACGCCGCTCGCGGATGCGCGAGGTCTCCGGCCTCGTCGTCGATGCGCTCGGCGCGCCGATGGACGTCGTATGGTTCTCGCTCCCCCGCCACGACGACGACGGCGAGCCGCCGCTCGGCCGCTTCGCGCACGGCGCGATCTTCGTCCTGATCAACCGCGGCGACCACTGGCAATGCGGCTTCGTGATCATGAAGGGCAGCATCGAGGGCCTCCGCGCGAAGGGCTTCGACGCGTTCCGGACGGCCGTCGTCGCCTGCATGCCGGCCAGCGTCCGCGATCCCGGCGAGCGCGTCGCGACGCTGCGGGGCTGGGACGACGTCAGCCTGCTGACGGTCTCGGTCGACCGCTTGCGGACCTGGTCGCTCGACGGGCTGCTCTGCATCGGCGACGCGGCGCACGCGATGTCGCCGGTCGGCGGTGTCGGCATCAACCTCGCGATCCAGGACGCCATCGCGACGGCGAACCTGCTGGCCGGCATCCTGGTCGAGCGCCGACCGACGGCCGACGAGCTCGCGCAGGTGCAGCGGCGGCGTGCGTGGCCCGCGCGCGCGACGCAAGCCGCCCAGGTCGCGATCCAGAAGCGCGTCATCGCGCGCGCCCTCGCCGCTTCCGAAGCGCTGCCGGCGCCGCTGCCGCTCCGGATCGTCTCGAGCAATGCCTGGACGCGCGGCCTCGCGGCCCGGCTGGTCGGCGTGGGGGTGCGACCGGAGATGCCGTCGATGTGAGCGGGGCCGTCGGGGTCGGGGAGCGGAAGCGCGGTGCTTTCGTCGGTGCCCCGCCGGCGGGGACCCGGCGGGGGGGGGCGCCCGGTGAATGGCGCGACGGCACCGGGCGCCCCCCCTCGCGGGAACGACGGTTCACCCCGGAGCTTTCGATGAGGCGAATGCGACCACTTCGTCGATCGCATCGTCGGCCAGGCAGTCGATGACGGCCCGCTCCGGCATCGACCGCAGCCACGTGATCTGGCGCTTCGCGAGCTGCCGGGTCGCGGCGATGGCCCGTTCGCGCATCGCCGCGCGATCGGATCGGCCTTCGAGGTATTCCCAGACCTGCCGGTAGCCGACGCAGCGCATCGACGGCAGTCGGGCGTCGAGGTCGCCGCGGCGTCGCAACGCCGCCACCTCGTCGATCAGTCCGGCGTCGAGCATCGCGTCGAAGCGCTTCGCGATCCGTGCGTGCAGCGCGCTCCGGTCGGACGGTTCGAGCGACAACACCGTCAGCGCACGCGACTCGGCCGCCGGGGCGCGCTGCCGGAAGCTCGACAGCGGTCGTCCCGAGGTGCGCCAGACCTCGAGAGC
>CAXTDA010000321.1:0-5005 GCA_964242935.1 uncultured Burkholderiaceae bacterium
CACTCGCCGTGCTTCCGGCTGTAGTCGCGGTAGAGCATCGACGCGACGGCGTCGACGCGCAGGCCGTCGATGTGATAACGCTCGAGCCATTCGAGGGCCGACGCGATCAGGAAGCCGCGGACTTCGTTCCGGCCGAAGTTGTAGATCAGCGTGTTCCAGTCCTGATGGAAGCCTTCGCGCGGATCGGCGTGCTCGTACAGCGCGCTGCCGTCGAACTGCGCGAGGCCGTGCGCGTCGCTCGGGAAGTGGGCGGGCACCCAGTCGAGGATCACGCCCACGCCGGCCGCGTGGCAGCGGTCGACGAAGCGGGCGAAGTCGGCCGGCGTCCCGAAGCGCGCGGTCGGCGCGAACAGGCCGAGCGGCTGGTAGCCCCACGAGCCGCCGAACGGATGCTCCATCACCGGCAGGAACTCGAGGTGTGTGAAGCCCATCGACTTCGCGTACGGGATCAGGCGCTCGCCGAGGCCATCCCAGTCGAAGCTGCGGCCGCCGTGCTCGAGGTCGCGGAGCCACGACCCGGCATGCACCTCGTAGACCGCGATCGGGGCGTCCGGCGCGTGGCGCGCGGCGCGGCCCTGCACCCACGCGGCGTCGGTCCACGCGACGGGGAGCGTGGCGGCGACGCGCGATGCGGTGCCGGGCGGGAGCTCGGTCTGCAACGCGACCGGATCGGCCTTCAGCGGCAGCAGCGCGCCGTGGGCGCCGACGATCTCGTACTGGTAGCGCGATCCGGGCGAGAGGCCGGGGACGAAGATCTCCCACACGCCGGCCTCGATCCGGCGGCGCATCGCGTGACGGCGCCCGTCCCAGCCGTTGAAGTCGCCGACGACCGACACGCGTTGCGCGTTCGGCGCCCACACCGCGAAGGCGGCGCCCGCGACGCCCTGGATCGTCGCGGCGCGTCCGCCGAGCCGGTCGCCGAGCTCGTGGTGCCGGCCCTCGGCGATGAGGTGCAGGTCGAGCGGGCCGAGCAGCGGTCCGAACGCGTACGGATCGTCGAGGTCCTGCACCGTGGTGCCGCCGCCGGCGACGGGCCACGTGACGCGCAACCGATACGCGGGGCGACCGCTCGCCGTGCTCTGCAACGGGCCGTTCATGACCCCGACGCGACCCTCGAAGACGCCGTCCTTGTGGATGCGGGTCAGCGTCCCGAGCGACCGTTCGCCGTCCTCGGCCGCGATCACCTCGACCGCGACTGCCGACGGCAGCATCGCCCGCACGACGTCGACGTCGCCGACCTTGTGCGGCCCGAGCACGCCGAACGGGTCGCCGTGCCGCGCGATGATCAGGCACTCGATCGCCGCGCTGCCGAGGGTCGGTGCCGCGAGCGGCTCGATCGCGTCGGCGGCCCGGGGCGCCTGCCGCCCGGGCGGATCGTGCCCGCCCCCGCCGGGCGGCCGCGGAGCGACTTTCGGCTGCGCGCGCCGTCCGCGGGCGGGCGTCGACTCCACGGCCGCGACGGTCGCCGGTACGCGATCGTCGGTGGGCGGGGGCGATCCGGACGACCCGTCGTTGCGCTTCGTCGCCATCAGTGCGTTCCCTTCGACGGTCCGGGGCGCCGCGCGCCGACCAGTTCGGCCAGTCCGGCCAGCGGCACGCCGATCCACGTCGGCCGGTTCGCCGCCTCGTAGCAGAGCTCGTAGGCCGCCTTCTCGATCGTGAACAGCGTCAGCAGCGACGTCTCCCCGTCGTCGTGGGCCCAGCGATGGTCGATGCGCGCGGCTTCGCGCCGGTACGCCCCGAGGAACGCCTGCTTCGCGGCCGGCAGATAGCGCCCGACGATCTCGCGCTTCTTCGCTTCGCCGGCCTGGCCGACGTCGGCCGGACCGGACTTCAGCCCCATCGCCGCCGCATAGTCGATCGAGCGCAGCAGCCCGGCCACGTCGCGGAGCGGACTCATCTTCCGGCGGCGTTCGGCGAGCGGCTTCGCCGGCTCGCCTTCGAAGTCGATGATGACCGCGTCGCCTTGCGTGACCAGCACCTGCCCGAGATGGAAGTCGCCGTGGATCCGCGTCGCGAGGGACCCGGTCGCCCGCGCCGCGAGCCGCATCGCGTCCTTCTTCAGCGTGGCGCGGCGCCTGACGAGATCGGTCGCGACCTCGCGCTCCGCCTTCGACCAGGTCGCCGCAGGCTCCGTCGCGGCGAGGCGCTGCTCGAGCAGGTCGAACGCGGTCTCGATCTGCCGGACCGCTTCCTCGCCCCAGCGCGTCGCGGTCGCTGCCTCGACGCGCTCCGGCGCGAACGCGGCATCGTCGGCTGCATCGGCGAGCATGGCGTGGAGTTCACCGAGCCGCTTGCCGAGCACCGCGGCGCCGACCTCGAGTTCGGCCAGCGCGGCGTTCTCGAGCGCTTCGGCGGTCTCGCGCGACGTGTCGGGCGACGCCTTGCCGCCGGCGTCGGCGAGCGGCAAGGCCGGCATCGCGATCGTCACCTGCTGGAACACGCGCGTGAGCACGTTCAGCGTCCACTGCCACGCGTCGCCCTGGTTGTGCACGAAGCGCTGCAGCACGATCAGCAGATGCGGCGTGCCGTCGTCGGCGATGCGGCTGACCGAGCCGAGCAGCGGTGACGTGTTGGCGAAGCCGCGCTCGGTGAGGAGCCGTGTCATCTCCACCTCGGGATTGATGCCGGGCGCGACGCGCCGCACGACCTTCAGCACGGCCGCGTCGGCGATCACGAGCGAGCTGTTGGTCTGCTCGGCGGACAGCCAGCGCACGCCGGCACCGGTGGTCGGATCGAGCGTCGGCAGCAACGCGGCGAGCTCGGACGTCGGTTCGAAGACGACCGTCCCGCCGTCGGTCGGCAGACGCGCGTCCTTCGCGAGCAGCTTGACCATCTGGTGCGCGAAGTCCGACAGCGCGTACGCGTCGGTCAGGTAGCCGACCTCGCGGCCGCGCCGCACGCGCGCCAGCGCCAGCTGCTGCGGCAGCGCCGAGACCGTCTCGTCCTCGCCGAAGAAGCCGAACGGCAGCAGGTAGCGCTCGGCCGGCACGCCCGCCTGCGCGGCCCGCGTCTCGACCTCGCCGAGCACGATCACGCGGCCCGCATGGGCTTCACCCCGCGGCAGCCGCGTGACGAGCGCGATCGTTACGGCGTCGAGCTCGACGCCCTTCTGGCCGAACCAGCGCCGCTTCTTCAGATAGTTCGGCAGGATGTCGCGTTCGAGCTGCTGGCGCGCCTGGCCGGACAGCAGTTCCGCGACGTCCTTCCGCACCACCAGCGTCGTGAAGTCGGGCAGCGCCTCGGGGACCGGCACGTGCCAGACCGGCAGCTCCGCCTCGGCCGCGAGCGCGAACCAAAAGAACCCGTACGGCGGCAATGTCAATATGTACGGAAGCGTACCGATCGCGGGGAACATCGAACCGCCGATCATCTCGACCGGGACGCGGCCGCCGAACTCGGACAGCTCGAGCTCGACCGGCTGCGCGGCCCGGCACACGTTCGCGACGCAGAGGATCGTCTCGGTCTTGCCGTCCGCACCGTCGTACTCGCGCAGGTACGCGAGCACCTTCCGGTTGACCGGGTAGAGGATGCGGAGCTTGCCGCGACCGAACGCCTGATGCTGCGAGCGGATCGCGAGCATGCGGCGCATCCAGTTCAGCAGCGAATGCGGATCGGCGTCCTGGCTCTCGACGTTGACCGCGTCGAAGCCGTACAGCGCGTCCATGATCGCCGGCAGCACCAGCGACGCCGGATTGGCCCGCGAGAAGCCGCCGTTCCGGTCGGGCGACCACTGCATCGGCGTCCGCACGCCGTCGCGGTCGCCGAGGTGGACGTTGTCGCCCATCCCGATCTCGTCGCCGTAGTAGATCACCGGCGTGCCGGGCATCGACAGCAGCAGCGAGTTCATCAGCTCGATGCGGCGGCGGTCGCGTTCCAGCAGCGGCGCGAGGCGGCGACGGATGCCGAGGTTGATCCGCGCGCGGCGGTCGGCCGCGTAGAAGTTCCACAGGTAGTCGCGCTCGCGGTCCGTCACCATCTCGAGCGTCAGCTCGTCGTGGTTGCGAAGGAAGATCGCCCACTGGCAGTTGGGCGGGATGTCCGGCGTCTGCCGCAGGATGTCGGTGATCGGGAAGCGGTCTTCCTGCGCGATCGCCATGTACATGCGCGGCATCAGCGGGAAGTGGAACGCCATGTGGCATTCGTCGCCGTTGCCGAAGTACTGCTGCGTGTCCTCGGGCCACATGTTGGCCTCGGCGAGCAGCAGGCGGCCCGGGTAGTCGCGATCGACCTCCTTCCGGATCAGCTTCAGGATGTCGTGCGTCTCGGGCAGGTTCTCGTTGCTCGTGCCTTCGCGCTCGATCAGGTACGGCACCGCGTCGAGCCGCAGGCCGTCGATGCCGAGGTCGAGCCACCAGCGCATCACGCCGATGACCGCCTTCATCACCACCGGATTGTCGAAGTTGAGGTCGGGCTGGTGCGAGAAGAAGCGGTGCCAGAAGTAGGCGCCGGCAACCGGGTCCCAGGTCCAGTTCGACTTCTCGGTATCGCAGAAGATGATCCGCGTGCCGGCGTAGGTCTGGTCGCTGTCCGACCACACGTAGTAGTTGCGGGCTGCCGAGCCGGGCTTCGCCGCCCGGGCCTTCTGGAACCATTGATGCTGGTCCGACGTGTGGTTGATCACGAGCTCGGTGATCACGCGGAGCTTCCGCTTGTGCGCCTCGGCGATGAAGCGCTTCGCGTCGGCCATCGTGCCGTAGTCGGGATGCACGCCGGTGTACTCGGCGATGTCGTAGCCGTCGTCGCGGCGCGGACTCGGATAGAACGGCAGCAGCCAGATCGTGTTGACGCCGAGCGACGCGATGTAGTCGAGCTTCGTCAGCAGGCCGGCGAAGTCGCCGATGCCGTCGCCGTTCGAGTCCATGTACGACTTCACGTGCAGCTGGTAGACGACCGCGTCCTTGTACCAGAGCGGGTCGCTGCCGCGGTCGTCGGCCGGGGCGCGCTCGTTCGCGCGGGCGGTGGCGCGGCCGGCGTGTTCTTCACCGCGCCGGGCGTCGCGGTG
>CAXTDA010000322.1:0-4966 GCA_964242935.1 uncultured Burkholderiaceae bacterium
TGTTCCGTCCGGGCGACATGATGACGACCGTCGCGGAGAACCTGATCGAGACCGGCCATCTGGACGAGGCGAGCGAGTATGTCTTCGACGCGCTCGACGACGCGGTTGGCCGTGACTATTCGATCGGCATCGGGACGGCGAAGTGGAACCAGGGCCGCATCGCCGCCGAGCGCGGCAAGGTCTCCGAAGCCGTCAGCGCGTGGCGCGTCGCGTTGTGGACGCTGCGCCGCCATTCGCACCTGACGCAATTCTGGAAGACGGCGTGCGCGATCTCGTCGCTGTACGCCAAGCAGGGCGACTACCGACGCGCCTACCGCTGGCACCAGCGCTTCCATGCGTCGCACCGCCGCTGGCAGGACACGACGCGCGACGTGCGCCTCGCCTACTCGCAGGCGACGCTGCAGATGGAATCGATCCGTCATCAACGCGATTCGGCCGAGGGCGAGCGCCTCCGCCTGCTGCAGGCGAAGACGGAGCTCGAAGCCGTCAACTCCGAGCTGCAGATGCGTTTCACCGAGATCGAGGCGATGCACGAGGACCTGCGCGAGCAGGCGTCGCGCGATCCGCTGACCGGCTTGCTGAATCGCCGCAACCTGCTGCCGACGCTGAACGCGATGCTCGAGAAGAGCGCGCTCGGCAAGCAGCCGGTGATCGTCGCGATGCTCGATCTCGATCGCTTCAAGCAGTTCAACGACAAGTACGGCCACGTCGCCGGCGACCAGATCCTCGCGGCGGCGGGCCATCTGCTGCGCGACTTCTTCCGCGACGAGGACCGTGCGTTCCGTTACGGCGGCGACGAGTTCTGTATCTTCCTGCCGCGCACCAACCGCCTCGTCGGACAGTCGCGCCTGGAAGCGTTCGCTCGCGGGCTCGGCGACGCGCTGCCGCGGGCGCCGGACGGCTCGCCGTCGGGCGTCGCCGTGTCGTTCGGCATCGCCTGCTTTCCGGAAGACACGAACCAGGGGACCGAGCTCGTCGCGATCGCCGACGCGTCGCTCTACCGATCGAAGCGACGCCTGAAGGAGCTCGCGGCATCGGCGGGCGGCGCGCGCTGACCGTCGTCTATAATCCGCGCCCGAACGCCGCAGCACCCGCACGATCCCGCGCTCCCCGCGGTGACCCGAACGCAGCTTCCGAGCCCATCATGAGCGACATCCGCAAAGTCGTCCTCGCCTATTCCGGCGGCCTGGACACGTCCGTCATCCTCAAGTGGCTGCAGGACAACTACCGCGCCGAGGTCGTGACGTTCACGGCCGACATCGGGCAGGGCGAGGAGCTCGAGCCGGCGCGGAGCAAGGCGCTGAACGCGGGAATCGCCGCGGGCAACATCTACATCGACGATCTCCGCGAGGAGTTCGTCCGCGACTTCGTGTTCCCGATGTTCCGGGCGAACGCGATCTACGAAGGCGAGTACCTGCTCGGCACGTCGATCGCACGACCGCTGATCGCGAAGCGCCAGATCGAGATCGCGCGGATGACCGGCGCCGAGGCCGTGTCGCACGGCGCGACCGGCAAGGGCAACGATCAGGTCCGCTTCGAGCTCGGCTACTACGCGCTCGAACCGGGCATCAAGGTCATTGCGCCCTGGCGCGAGTGGGACCTGCTGTCGCGCGAGAAGCTGCTCGCCTATGCCGAGGCGGCCGGGATTCCGATCGACATGAAGCACAAGCAGGGCGGCGCGCCGTATTCGATGGATGCGAACCTGCTGCACATCAGCTTCGAGGGTCGGCACCTCGAAGATCCGAAGGCCGAGGCGGAGGAATCGATGTGGCGCTGGACCGTGTCGCCGGAGGCGGCGCCCGACACGCCTCAATACGTCGACGTCGAGTTCACGCAGGGCGACGTCACCGGCATCGACGGGATCGCGATGAGTCCGGCCGAGGTGCTGACGAAGTTGAACGAGCTCGGCGGCAAGCACGGCATCGGCCGGCTCGACCTGGTCGAGAACCGCTACGTCGGGATGAAGTCGCGCGGCTGCTACGAGACGCCGGGCGGGACGATCCTCCTGAAGGCGCATCGCGGCATCGAGTCGATCACGCTCGACCGCGAGGTCGCGCACCTGAAGGACGACCTGATGCCGCGCTACGCGAGCCTGATCTACAACGGCTACTGGTGGAGCCCCGAGCGCCGCGCGCTGCAGGTGCTGATCGACCACACGCAGAAGAACGTCAACGGCTTCGTGCGCCTGAAGCTGTACACGGGCAGCGTCGGCGTCGTCGGCCGCGACTCGAAGGACACGTTGTTCGACCAGAACATCGCGACCTTTGACGACGACGGCGGCGCATACGACCAGGCCGATGCCGGCGGGTTCATCAAGCTCAATGCGTTGCGGATGCGGATCGCGGAGAACGCGCGACGGCAGCGTTCGTAGCCCGCGATCGTCGCGAACCTTCGATGAAAGTCGAACCATGAAGCGCGACGTGATCGGCGTCATCCTGTTCGCCGGATCGATCGCATCGCCCGCGGCAGCGCAGTCGTTCGACGTCAAGCCCGGTGCCTGGGAGATGACGACGACGATATCCGGCAACGTGATCGCGCCCGATGCGCTCGCGAAGATGCCGGCCGACCGTCGTGCGCTGGTCGAGCAGCGGATGGCGGAGGGCAACACGCCGCGGACGCGAAGGGCCTGCGTGAAGAAAGAGGACCTCGAACAGGATCGCTTCCTGGAGAGCCAGAGCGCGGACTGCACGGTCAGGACGGTCTCGCGGTCGGGGACGAAGCTCGTGATGGCAACGACCTGCACCGGCAAGCGCGCGTCGAACGGCACGATGACGTTCGAGGCGAAGTCACCCGAGTCGGTCGTCGGCAGCATCGAGCAGGACCGCGGCAACGGCGCCGCGTTCCGCATCGGCATTGTCGGCAAGTGGCTCGGCGCGAGTTGCGAAGGGATCGAGCCGGTGCCGAAGAAGAAGTAGTCTCCGTCGACGGGACGGGAACCACTGCGCTCATCAGCGTGAAACGCGTCAGACGATCAGCGGCTCGGGTTCCAGGCGGATGCCGAAGCGCTCGCCGACGCTGTCCTGGATCGCCGCGGCCAGTGCCATGACCTCGCCGCCGGTCGCACCGCCGCGATTGACGAGCACGAGCGCGTGCCGGTCGTCCACCGCGGCCCGCCCCGCCGAGCCATCGAGCGATCGTCCGCGCCAGCCGCAGCGCTCGATCAGCCATGCGGCCGCGAGCTTGTAGCGGCCGTCGGGCTGCACGTGTGCGACGAGCCCCGCCTCTTCGTCCAGCAGCGAGTCGCGGGTCATCGCATCGACGATCGGGTTCTTGAAGAAGCTGCCTGCGTTGCCGGTGACGGCAGGGTCGGGGAGCTTCGCCCGCCGGATCGCCGTGACGAGGTCGGCGATCGTTGCGGCGGTCGGGCGGTCGCTCCCTCCGTCCCGCAAGCGATTCGCCAGGTCCGCGTAGCCGATTCGCGGTTCCCAGTCGGTCGGCAGGCGGAAGACGACGCGAACGATGACCACGCGGTCGCGCAACTCGCGCTTGAAGACGCTGTCGCGGTAGCCGAACCCGCACGCGTCGCGATCGAGGCGTCGCAGCCGGCCGGAGTCGACGTCGAGCGCGTCGAGCCACGCGAAACGCTCGGCCAGCTCGACGCCGTAGGCCCCGATGTTCTGCACCGGCGCCGCACCCACCGATCCCGGGATCAGCGCGAGGTTCTCGAGCCCCGGCCAGCCTGCGGCGAGGCTGGTCCGCACGAAGCCGTCCCACGACTCGCCGGCTTCGACCGCCACCAGCCGGTCGTTGCCGTCGTGGCCGAGAAGGCGGTGCCCGCGGGTCGCGAGATGCACGACGAGCCCGTCGAAGTCGCGCGTGAAGACGACGTTGCTGCCGCCTCCGAGCAGCAGGCGCGGGCCGTCGTCCCAGTCCGGCGACGCCTGCAACGCCTGCAGTTCGTCGAGCGACTCGATGCGGACGAAGCGCCGGGCGCGGGCGGCGATGCCGAACGTGTTGAACGGCGCGAGCGGCAGGTCGCGCTGGATGGTCGGGCGCATGGGAGCCGCGCAGTATATCGAGGCGACCCGCGACTGCCCGCGGACCGCTCGTCTATACTTTTCCTCCCGCTCGACGCCCGATCCGGAACCCGCATGCCATCGTTCGACGTCGTCTCCGAAGCCAACCTTGTCGAGGTTCGCAACGCGATCGACCAGACCAACAAGGAAGTCGGGACACGCTTCGACTTCAAGGGATCCGACGCGCGCGTCGAGCAGAAGGAACGCGAGCTGACGTTGTACGCGGACTCCGAGTTCCAGCTCGGCCAGGTGCGCGACATCGTCAACGCGAAGATGACGAAGCGCAGCGTCGACATCCGTTTCCTCGACATCGGCAAGGTCGAGAAGATCGGCGGCGACAAGGTCAAGCAGGTCGTCAAGGTGAAGAACGGCATCGAGTCCGAGGCGGCCAGGAAGATCGTCAAGGCCGTCAAGGATTCGAAGATGAAGGTTCAGGCGAGCATCCAGGGCGACGCCGTCCGCATCGCCGGCGCGAAGCGTGACGACCTCCAGTCGGCGATCGCATTGCTGAAGAAGACGATTAGCGACATGCCGCTCGACTTCAACAACTTCCGCGATTAGACCTGCGGAGGGCCCGTCGAGGGGCCCCGCGCGGAGCGTGGGGGACGACCCACCCGGCGCCGGTCCGCTCGACGGCGGGCTCGAAGCCCGCTGTCGATCGCAACGGAGGCACGTTCCCGCGATCACCGCGACGCCGAACGGCAAGGTCGCCTATCGGCGGCTACGACGGTCCGCCGCTGCTCGGAATGAGCTTCCTGTCGCGGACCGAGATCGGCCGCGACGGACAGAGCATGGTGCTGACGCGGCGCTACCGACTCAGCGCGCGTCGACCGCCGCGCCACGCTCGATCCGCGCGTACGCGCTGTGGTTGTGGATCGACTCGAAGTTCTCGACCTCGACGACGTAGCGGCCGATGCGCGGCTCGTCGTTCAGGCGCTGCACGACGTCGC
>CAXTDA010000323.1:0-1109 GCA_964242935.1 uncultured Burkholderiaceae bacterium
GCCGACGCCCCCCGGAGCACAGCATTTCGGCGCCGAGCGCCAGCGTCACCTCGACCAGGCGTTCCGGCCGCGACCGCCCGGTCAGCACGTCGACCGCGAGTCGCACCTCGATCGCGTTGCCGCCGCAGGGCGCGAGCGGCTGGTCCATCGCCGTCAGCAGCGCCGTCGTCGCGAGGTCCGCGCCGCGACCGACATCCGCGATGCTTGCGGCGAGGGTGCGCGCCTGGTCGAGCGACGGCATGAACGCGCCGCAGCCGACCTTGACGTCCATCACCAGCGCGTCGAGACCGGCCGCGAGCTTCTTCGAAAGGATCGACGCGGTGATCAGCGCGATCGACTCGACGGTCGCCGTCACGTCGCGGGTCGCATACAGGCGCGCGTCGGCCGGGGCGAGGTCGCCGGTCTGGCCGACGATCGCGCAGCCGACGTCGCGGACGACGGCCTGGAAGCGGGCGGCATCGGGCGCGACGTCGTAGCCGGGGATCGCCTCGAGCTTGTCGAGGGTGCCGCCGGTATGCCCGAGGCCGCGGCCCGAGATCATCGGCACCGCGCCGCCGCACGCCGCGACCAGCGGCGCGAGGATCAGCGAGACCGTGTCGCCGACCCCGCCGGTCGAATGCTTGTCGACGACCGGCCGGTCGTCGACGACGCCGCGCCAATCGAGCACGCGTCCGGATCGGCACATCGCGCGGGTCAGCGCGACGCGCTCGCCCATCGACAGGTCGTTGAAGAACACGGCCATCGCGAACGCCGCGATCTGGCCTTCGCCGACCGAGCCGTCGACGATGCCCGCGACGAAGTGCTCGATCTCGTCGTCCGCGAGCGCGAGGCCGTCGCGCTTCCGGCGGACGATCTCCTGCGGCAGCAGCGGATCGTTCATCCGCGCAACGCCCGAGCTGCAGACGTCCGGCCCGGGCGGTCGTCTAGCGCACGACCGTCCCCGTCGATTTCTCCCCGCTCGGCACGTACGACGTGTCGGTGTAGAGGGTGGTCGAACCGGGCAGCCGCGTGTTCAGGATGCTGGTCCCGTTCGCGCCGGTCCCGATCCGCACCGCGACGTCGCAGTAGGTGCATGTGTTTCCGTTGAAGATCGTCCCGAGCACGCGGGG
>CAXTDA010000323.1:1209-4959 GCA_964242935.1 uncultured Burkholderiaceae bacterium
CAGCGTGTTGCCCTTGATCAGCACCTTCTCGAGGCCGAACACGAACGTCGCGTAGCGGCTCGAGCCGTCGGGCACGACATCCCACGGACGGTCGACGGTGACGACGTGGGTCGCGGCGGCGTAGGCCGCGACATGGCGCATCTGGCCCGCGCCCTTGCCCGAGACGATCGCGATGCCGTAGTTCGCGGGGATCGATCCGGTCGCGAACGGATCGACGTCGAGCGTGTTGGCCGGGTCGGTCATCGTGTTGCCGGTCGCGCTGCCGACCGTGCCGATGTTCTCGGTCCGGTTGGCACCGCCGCCTTCGGTCAGGATCGTCTCGCCGTCGTTCCGCGCCTTGTTGCGGATCGGTCCGCCCACGACGTCGAAGACGTTGCCGACCACCGACGCCCGGTACGCGAAGTCGATCGTCAGCGAATGCACGACGCTGCCGGCGGTCTGGTCGGTCGCGTTGCGGGTGAAGCGGCTCGTGCGGATCGAGCTGTCGTGGATGCGCCCGAACGTCGGCGCCCCGGTGGACCAGATCGTCGTGTTGTTCTCGAACACGAAGCCGGCGTTGTCGCCGAACGTATACGGGCCCTGCTGCCACACGTTGCCGGTCTGCTCGATGTCGGTGTTCGCGACGACGAAGTCGGTATTGCCGGTCAGGTACATCTGGCGCGCCGTCCCGACGCGGATGCGGGCGTTCTTGACGAACACGCGCGTGCTGTCTTTCAGGATCACGCTCTCGCCACCGTCGGCCGCGTTCGTGAACGTCAGGTCGCTCACGCCCGCCAGGTCCACGCCCAGCGCGGCCAGCGGATAGTTGGTCTGCGTGTTCCACAGTTCGGTGCTTGCCTTGCCGGCACCGCGAAGGACCACATTCGAGCGCAGCGTCACGATGCCGCTCGTCGGGCAGCGCCCGGCCGGCAACTGCACGACGCCGCCGCCGTTCGCCGCCGCGAGGTCGATCGCCTGCTGGATCGCCCTGAAGTCGTCGTGCGTCCCGTTGCAGACGGCCTTGTCGGCGATGCGGGCGTCGCTCGCCGGATAGATCGGCCGGCTCGCGATGGCCGTGAACGCAGACGCCCAGCCGACGCCGAGCGCGAACGGATCGCCGGTGCCCGCGACGACCACCGATGCGGGCCGGTCGAGCGCCGGGTCGAGCGTGGAAGCGCCGCTGCCGTTGCCGTTGTCGACGACGATGGTCGCGACGCCCGCCGTCGCCAGCGCGGCCGGCGCGGTGACGCTCAGCAGGTGCTCGTCGCTGTTCGCGAGATCGATCGTCGCGGCGAGCCCGTTGACGGTGACGGTCGGCGTGCTGCCCGCGACCCTCAGGTTGCGGCCGAACAGGCGGAACGGACCGCCGGCGTTGATCCGCGTCGTGTCGAGGTGATGGGGACGCGCGGCGTTGAGCTTGATCGGCGCGCTGATGCCGGTCCCGTTCGCGATCCGGAGCACCAGCGCGCCGGATGCGGTCGTCGGCAGCTGCACGGCGAGCCAGCCGCTCCCGACCTGGTTGACGATCTCGAGCGGTTTCGCCGCGTAGCCGTCGAGGTAGACGACCGGCGCCGCGCCGAAACTTTCGCCCTGCAGGCTGACGACGTCGCCCGCCGCGGCGCTCGTCGTCGCGTTGAAGACGATCGGCGGATCGACGCCGCTCGACCCGGAAGCGGGAACCCCGGCGACGATCGACCAAGCGAAGGTCTGCGATGCGCTGCCGCCGCGGCCGTCGTCGACGGACACGGTCGTCGACGCCGTCCCGGCACGGCTCGGCGTGCCCGAGATCAGGCCCGACGCGGCGTTGATCGACAGCCCGGCCGGAAGGCCGCTCGCCGCATACGTCAGCGCGTCGCCGTCGGGGTCGCTGGCCGACAGGCTGAGGCTGGTCGCGATGCCGACGACGTCGTTCCGGATCGCCGGCAAGGTCGCGAGCGACGGGCTGTGGTTCGTGACGCCGGCGGCAATCGTCTGCGTCTGCTCCGCCGCGCTGCCGGCCGTGAACGTCCCCTGCGTCGCGAGCTGCCACGACGCGCCGTCGGCGCTCGTGTAGAAGCGGTAGCCCGCGATCCGGCCGTTGATGCCGTTCTGCCGCGGCAGGTACTTGAAGCCGCCGACCTGCCGCGTCGCGCCGAGGTCGACCGTGAAGGTGTGCGGCATCGGGGCGCTGCCGCCCTGCCACTGCGTGTGCCAGTAAGTGTTCGGGTCGCCGTCGATCGCGTTCTTCGCGGGATCGTTCTCGGCGACCGTCTCCTGGCTGTCCGCGACGACGGTCCAGCCGCTCCGCGACAGCGTCGTGCCGTTTCCGTCGACGACGTTGAATTCCGCCATCGAGGTCCACGGGTTCCCGTTGACTTCAGAGATCGCCTCGAGGCGGACGTAGCGCGCGCCGACGGCGGCGCTCGCTGCGGTGATCGTCCATGTGAACGTGGCGCTCGCGGTGTCGACACCGTCGCCGACGCTCACCGTCGCCGCGAACGTGCCGCTCGCGGTCGGCGTCCCCGAGATGATGCCGCTGGCGGCGTCGATCGCGAGGCCGGGCGGAAGGCCGGTCGCCGACCAGGTGAGCCGGTCGCCGTCCGCGTCGGTCGCCGTCACCGACTGCACGACCGGCTGTCCCTGCGGGTCGGAGCGGGCGGCGGGCGCGACGAGCACCGGCGGCTGGTTCGAACCGCCGGTGAGCCGGACCGTGGACTCGGCAGCGCCGGTCGGGAAGACGCCGCTGGTCGCGAGCGTCCACGCCGTGCCGTTCGGACTGGTGTAGAAGCGATAGCCGGCGATCCGTCCGTTGACGCCGTTCTGGCGCGGCAGGTACCGGAAGCCGCCGATGCTGCGCACCGCGCCGAGGTCGACCGTCAGCGCGTGCGGCAACGACGGGCTGCCGCCTTGCCATTGCGTGTGCCAGAAGCTGTTCGGGTCGCCGTCGACCGCGTTCGTGGCCGGCGCGTTCTCGCCGACCAGCTCCTCGCTGTCGGCCGTGACCGACCAGCCGGTCCGCGCGATCGCGGAGCCGCCGGCATCGATCACGTTGAGCTCGGCGACCGAGGTCCACGGGTTGCCGTTGACTTCGGACGTCGCCTCGAGGCGGACGTAGCGGGCCGTGATGCCGACGCCGCCGCTGGCCGCGATGGTCCACGTGAAGCTCGCGGCGGCCGTCGCCCGTTTGTTGCTGACCTGAACGGTCGTGCCGTAGACGCCGACCACGGTCGGGGTGCCCGACACGAGGCCGGTGCCCGGGTCGATCGCCGTGCCGACCGGAAGCCCCGACGCCGAATACGTCAGGGTGCCGCCGCTCGCGTCGGTCGCCGCGACGCTCTGGGTGACCGCGCGTCCGACCGGATCCATGCGGTTCGCGATGGCCGTCACCACCGGTGCCTGAATCGCCAGCACGACGGTCGATTCCGCCGCACCGGTCGGGAACGTGCCTTCGGTCGCGAGGGTCCACGCGCTGCCGTCGGCGCTCGTGTAGAAGCGGTAGCCGGCGATGCGGCCGTTGACGCCGACCTGCCGCGGCAGGTACTTGAAGCCGCCGACCGACCGCGGCGCACCGAGGTTCACCGTGAAGGTATGCGGCATCGGCGGCGCGGAACCGAGCCACTGCGTATGCCAGAAGCTGTTGGCGTCGCCGTCGATCGCGTTGCCGGCCGGCGCGGACTCGCCGACCGTTTCCTGGCTGTCCGCGACCGCGGTCCAGCCGGTCCGCGGCAGCACCGCCCCGTTGCCGTCGACGACGTTGAACTCGGCGATCGACGCCCACGGATTGCCGTTGAC
>CAXTDA010000324.1:0-1863 GCA_964242935.1 uncultured Burkholderiaceae bacterium
GTCTGGCCTTCCTGCACGATGAAGAAGCCGCTCGCGAGCCAGATCGCCACGACGATCGCCAGGACGATCGCGGCGATGAAGCGGGTGCTGCGGCCGCTCGGCGTGAAGTTGGAGCCGCCACCGCTCGGCGTCTCGCGCGGTCCGCCGCCCTTCTTCCCGCCGAAAAGGCCGGACAGGCGGCGGTTGAGGTCGCGCCACAACTCCTCGAGATCGGGAGGGCCGTCCCGACGGCCGGGCCGTCGGTTGTCGGGCCCGTCCGCGAAGACGAGTTGGCCGCGCGCGTCGAAAGGAGTCTGCACCGGAGGTCGGGAAATGAGTGGTTTCGAAGTCGTGCCGTGCGCCGCGCTGCCGGAGCGGAGCCCGCCGCAGCAGGCGCACTGCGGCGCGGCGATTGATCAGGCGTTGAAAGCGTCGAGACCGGGTGTCCTGTCCCGCTCGACGGGGAATCGCGGGTCCTGGTCGGACGTGGCTGACGGGCCCTTGTCGCGGGCCTCGCGGATCGCGGACGCGGCGTCGACCAATGCGCTTCGCAGTTCCGCCAGACCGACGCCCGTCTTCGCGCTCAGCGAAACGCGGCGGATGTTATCACGGGCATCGCGCTCGACCGACGCGGGCAGGTCGACGGCATCGATCTTGTTGAAGACCACGATTTGCGGAATGGCGGCGGCGCCGATCTCGGCCAGCACCGCGTTGACCTGCGCGATCTGCTCGCTCCGCTGCGGACTCGCGACGTCGACCACGTGCAGCAGCACGTCGGCATGCGCGGTCTCTTCCAGCGTCGCCTTGAACGCTTCGATCAGCGAATGCGGCAGCTCGCGGATGAAGCCGACCGTGTCCGACAACACGATCTGGCCGACGCCTTCCAGATAGAGGCGTCGCGACGTCGTGTCGAGCGTCGCGAACAGCTGGTCCGCCGCGTAGCTGTCGCCGTGCGTCAGCGCGTTGAACAGCGTCGACTTGCCGGCGTTGGTGTAGCCGACCAGCGCGATCGTGATCGACGCGCCGCGGCTGCGGGCACGGCGCTGCGTCGCGCGCTGCCGACCGAGCTTCTCGAGCTTGATCTTCAACGCCTTCACGCGATCGCCGATCAGGCGCCGGTCGCTCTCGAGCTGCGTCTCGCCGGGACCCCGCATGCCGATCCCTCCCTTCTGTCGCTCGAGGTGGGTCCAGCCGCGAACCAGCCGTGTCGCGAGATGGCTCAGCTGCGCGAGCTCGACCTGCACCTTGCCGTCGTGGCTCTGCGCGCGCTGCGCGAAAATGTCGAGGATCAGCGCCGTCCGGTCGACGACATTGATCTGCAGACGGCGTTCGAGGTTGCGCTGCTGCGCGGGCGACAGCGCATGGTCGAACACGACGAGGTCGATCGCGTCGTCGACGACGCGGGCCGCGATCTCGTCGACCTTGCCCGAGCCGATGAACGTCGTCGCATCGGGACTCTGACGCTTGCCGGTGATCGTCGCGAACGGGTCGGCCCCGGCGGAGCGCACCAGCAGGGTCAACTCATCGAGACTGGCGGCGGCATCGCTGCGTCCGAAGTCGACCGAGACCAGCAATGCGCGCGGCATTGCGGACGGACGTTCGCCGTCGACCCGGCGGTGGATCGGCCCCGAAACCGGCTCCGAATCGAGCCCGGCTTCAGCGCGAGCCTCGGGCATCACCTCGTGTCCGCGCGCTCCACGCTCGTTCTTCGCGCGCGCCTTTTCGAATTCCTGGACGCCCTCGTTCAGCGCACGGGTCGAAGCCTTCACTCCGCGGGCTGCTCGACGGTGAAGTTGACCGCGCGTGCGGGAACGACGGTCGAGATCGCATGCTTGTAGACCATCTGCGTGACGGTGTTCCGAAGCAACACGACGTACTGGTCGA
>CAXTDA010000324.1:1963-4949 GCA_964242935.1 uncultured Burkholderiaceae bacterium
TGCTTGTAGACCATCTGCGTGACGGTGTTCCGAAGCAACACGACGTACTGGTCGAACGACTCGATCTGGCCCTGCAGCTTGATGCCGTTGACGAGATAGATGGAGACCGGGATGTGTTCCTTGCGCAGCGCGTTGAGGAACGGGTCCTGCAGCAATTGCCCCTTGTTACTCATGAATCACTCCGGAGGTTTTGTTCGAATGGATGCTGCTGGCGGGTCTGGCGCCCACCGGGTACATCGTCGTATCTGGGGTCCGATGCCCGCGAATCAACCGGCGGAAACCTGCATCGGTCGACGATCATCGGAGCGTCGAAGGCGAAATCAATGTAATCGATTTCCGGATGGCGCGCCACGCCGGCCCCGACGGCAAATCCCCGCCGGTTCATTTCGGTTCTTGCGATGCATAGGGATTGCGGGTGGTCCGGAACTCGACGCGCAATGGAGTGCCCTGCAGCGAAAAAGTTTCGCGAAAGCTCGCCTCCAGATAACGCCGGTAGGTCTCGGGCACCTGATCGAGACCGTTGCCGTGGATCACGATGACCGGCGGATTCTGGCCGCCCTGATGCGCATAGCGGAGCTTCGGCCGCGACAGGCCGCGGCGGGGCGGCGTCTGCCTGTCGACCGCTTCGACCAGCGCGCGCGTCAGCTTCGGCGTCGGCAGCTTCGTGAAGGCCGCGGCCGCCGCGCCGTCGACCGACTTCATCACGGCCGCGATGCCCTGTCCCTTCAGCGCCGAGATGTGATGGGTCTTCGCGAACGCGAGGAACTGGAGCTTTCGCACCGCGTCGCGCTTGATGCGCTCGCGCGCGTAGTCGTCGAGACCGTCCCACTTGTTGATCGCGACGACGACCGCACGCCCCGACTCGACGACGAAGCCCGCGATGTGCGCGTCCTGGTCGGAGATCTCCTGGCGCGCGTCGAGCACGATGACGACGACGTTCGCGTCGGCGACCGACTGCAGCGTCTTGACCACGGAGAACTTCTCGACCGCCTCGAACACCTTGCCGCGCTTGCGAAGTCCCGCCGTGTCGATCAGCGTGTACTGCCGGCCGCCGCGATCGAAGTCGATGTGGATGCTGTCGCGCGTCGTGCCCGGCTGGTCGAAGACGATGACGCGCTCCTCGCCGAGCAGCGTGTTGACGAGCGTCGACTTGCCGACGTTCGGTCGACCGACGATCGCGATCCGGATGCGCCGCGGACCGTCGTCGATCGCTTCCGCCTCGTCGTCCGCGTCGTCGTCGACCGGCGCGATGCGGTCGAGCAGCGCCTCGACGAGCTCGCGGACGCCGTCGCCGTGCGCGGACGAGATCGCGAGCGGCTCGCCGAGGCCGAGCTCGTGGAACTCGGCGGTCACCGTCCCGTGCCGCATGCCTTCGGCCTTGTTGACCGCGAGCACCAGCGGCCGCCCGGCCTTCCGCAGGTCGTCGGCGATCGCCTGGTCGGCGCCCGTGAGGCCGCTGCGGCCGTCGACGAGGAAGATCAGGGCGTCGGCTTCGGCGATCGCCTGCCGCGTCTGCTTTGCCATCTCGTGGACGATGCCTTCCCGCGCGATCGGCTCGAAGCCGCCGGTGTCGATGATCAGGAACGGCCGTTCGCCGACCCGGCCGGTCCCGTAGTGGCGGTCGCGCGTGAGGCCCGGCATGTCGGCGACGAGCGCGTCGCGCGAGCGCGTCATGCGGTTGAACAACGTGGACTTCCCGACGTTGGGCCGGCCGACGATCGCGATCACCGGCATCGGCTTCGACGTCTTCATCGAACCGCGCCCCTCGACGAGCGCACGACGACCGACCGCGTCCGGCGCCGTGCCTTCACTCGGTGACGAACGCGTACACGTCGCCGCCCTGCGTCTGGAACAGGACGGCCGGCGCGCTGCCGACCGAGAACGAGCGCGGCGCGATGAGGAGCGGCGAGCCGTCCGTCGTCGAGCGTGCGATCAGCGAACCGTCTTCGCGGGACAGCCAGTGCACGAAGCCCTTGTAGTCGCCGACCACGATCGCGCGGCCGCCCGACGCGGGGGCCGTCATGCGCCGGTAGGCCATCTTGTCGTTCTTCCAGATCGTCGCGCCGGTCGACCGCGTCAATGCGTTGACGGTCGAGTTGTAATCCGTGACGAACGCGAAGCGGCCGTCGATCTCGATCCCGGTCGCGGTCGACAGGTCGCGGCTCCAGACGGCATTGCCGCTCGACACGTCGAAGCAGCCGGCACGCCCCTGGAACGCCGCGGTGCACACCTCGCGCCCGACGACGACCGGCGTGCCGACCACGTCGGCCACGCGCTCGAGCTCGGTCGCGCCCTTCGGCACCGCGACCGAGCTTTCCCAGCGGAGCGTGCCGCTCGCGACGTTGATCGCGGCGAGCTTGCCGCCCGGAAACCCCGCGAACAGCAGGCTGCCGTCGATCGTCAGGCCGGGGTTGGTCCTGAGGACCAGCGGCTGGCTCGTGCGCTGATAGATCCAGCGGCGGCGACCCGTCTCGGCGTCGTAGGCGATGACGCGGTTGTCGGTGGTGCGGACCGCGACGACGCCCTGCCCGACCGCCGGCGCGCTCAGCACCTCGGTGTTGGTCGGGACGCGCCAGAGCGGCTTGCCGTCGGTGTCGAGGGCGATCAGGTCGCCGGTCTCGGTGACGACCGCGGAGATGTTGCCGTCGGAGCCGACGCCGGCGGCCAGCGCGACATCGAGGTCACGCTTCCACACCAGCGCCCCGGTCGCGAGCACATGCCGCTCGACGAGGCCCTTGCCGCCGGCGATCACGACGTCGGGGCCGATCAGCGCCGGCGAGAAGAAGTAGCGACCGGCCTTGCCGATGCTGGTCTTCCACAACGTGCGCACGGTCAACGTCGACTTGACTTCGGTCAGCTCGGTCGGCCGGTTCTTCGGCGCGGTCGAGAAGATGTACGTGTTCTCCCACCACGCGCAACCGCCGAGCGCGATCGCGCACGCCGCGACGACCGCGTTCCGGAGCCCCGCGACGCGGCGGCTCATCGC
>CAXTDA010000325.1:0-807 GCA_964242935.1 uncultured Burkholderiaceae bacterium
GACCTGTACTGCCGCGCGGCGCGGAAGGGCGACAGCGATGCCGCGTACCGGCTCGGCTGGATGTATGCCAACGGCCGCGGCATGCTGCGCGACGACCGCATCGCGACCGGCCTCTTCCGCTACGCCGCCGAACGCTCGCACGACTACGCGAAGCGCATGCTGCTTCACGTCAACACGGCCGAGGCGGTCCTGCCGGACTGCATGATCTCGTCGGCGGTGATCGCGGAGCAGAGCCATGCGCTGCCGCTCGCCTGGACCGCGACGCCCGAGCGCACGCGCATCGTGGAGATCGTCCAGCAGTTCGCGCCGAGCTACGGCATCGAGCCGCGGCTCGCGCTGGCCATCATCCAGGCCGAGTCGGGCTTCCAGGTCAGCGCCAAGTCGAACAAGAACGCGCAGGGCCTGATGCAGCTGATCCCCGAGACCGCCGAACGCTTCGGCGTCCGCAAGATCATGGACCCCCGGGAGAACATCCGCGGCGGCCTCGCTTACCTGCGCTGGCTGCTGTCGTACTTCGAGGGCGACGTGACGCTGGTCACGGCCGCGTACAACGCCGGCGAAGGCGCCGTGGTCCGCTATCGCGGCGTGCCCCCGTACGCCGAGACGCGCCAGTACGTCGCGCGCGTGACCGGCGTCTTCGGCAAGACGACGCACAAGTTCAACCCGGCGATCGTCGAGCCGTCGCCGATGGTGGTGCTGAAGCGCCTGCAGACGGCGTCCGCCGCTGCGCCGCGGCCGCGGTGACGAGGGTCGTGGGCCCGGCGGCGCGGGGCGGAGCGCGGCGGGGCCGCCCACGGGCGGCGGGGG
>CAXTDA010000325.1:817-4940 GCA_964242935.1 uncultured Burkholderiaceae bacterium
CGATCGGACTGATCGCGTGCGTCGCGTTGGGGGCGGCGATCGGTCACGCGTCTGCGGCGACGGTCGACGCGACGAACCTGCCCGCTGCGATCGACCGCATCCGCCCGGCGATCGTCGCGGTCGGGACCAGCGAGCCGACGCGCAACCCGTCGTACCAGTTCCGCGGGACCGGATTCGTCGTCGGCGACGGCACGCTGGTCGCGACCAACAACCACGTCCTGCCGACGACGGTCGACACGACCAATCGCGAGGTCGTCAGCATCGCGGTCCCGCGCGGCGGCGGCGATGCGCTCGTCCGCGAGGCCGCGGTCGTCGTGCGCGATCCGGAACACGACCTCGCGCTGTTGCGGATCGCGGGAGCTCCGCTACCCGCGGTCCGCCTCGCGGACGCGAGCCAGGTCCGCGAAGGACAGTTCTTCGCGTTCACCGGTTTCCCTCTCGGCGGCGCGATCGGCCTCTATCCGACGACCCATCACGCGCTCGTGTCGGCGATCACGCCGGTGGCGTTGCCGCAGGCGACGAGTCGGTCGCTCGACGCACAGCTGATCCGCCGCCTGCGGTCGGATCGCTTCAACATCTTCCAGCTCGATGCCACCGCCTATCCGGGCAACAGCGGCAGTCCGCTGTTCGACGTCGAGACCGGCGAGGTCGTCGCCATCGTCAACATGGTGTTCGTCAAGGGCGGCAAGGAGACCGCGCTGACCGCGCCGAGCGGCATCAGCTACGCGATCCCGTCGACCCATCTCGCGCGGCTGATCGAGAGCCTGAAGAACGGACCGTGAGCTTCATGCGACGCACCGACGCGCCGGCCGAGGTGTCGACGAGCGCGCTGCTGCTCGTCGCCCCGGTCATCCGCCTCGCATTGCTGACCGGCCCGACCGGCAGCGACGTCTCAACTAATTCCACTTCTCGCAGCAGCTCGCGCGGTTCGAGCGCTTCGCGCAGCTGCATCACCACGCGGGCCGCCTCGTGGTCCTGATCCGGGCGAGGTTCGACGATTGCGGATCGCCGTCGATCACTCCTTCCACTTGCCGGACGCCTTCAGCTTGTTCATCAGCGCGGGCAACGGCGCGCCGAGCGCATAGGCGCGCTTCGCCGCGTCGACCGACTTGTCGTACACGCCGACGTCGTAGTACAGCAGGCCGAGGTTGTAGTCGAAATCGAAGTTGGTCGGGTCGCCGCGCAGACCCTCCGCCTGGTCGAGTTGCGTCCGGGCCTCGGCGAGCCGCTTTCGGTCCCGCAGGTAGCTCGCGTACAGCAGGCGCGGCATCGGGTCGTCGGGCACGAAGCGGATCGCCCGCTCGTAATAGCACTCGGCGACGAAGCGCAGCCCCGGCGGGCGCTCGGTCTTCATCTTCGTCACGTAACGCGAGACCGACAGCAGTGCGCGGGGACTGTTCGGGAAGGCGCGCAGCGTGTAGTCGAGGTCGCCGCCGGGGAGTGCACTGGTGTTGCCGCGCCGGAGCAACTCGATGTCGGGCGTGAAGTGGTAGTCCTCGACGAGGTGGCGGATCTGGCCGCTGATGACGCGATAGTCGAACGGGCCGTACTGGCCCGGCGGTCGCAGGTCGCCGCAGGCGAACGCGTTGACGGCCTGGTCGGCGGCGGCCGCGCCGCAACCCGCGGCCAGCGCCACGAAGACCAACCAGGTGCCGGTGCGGCGCCATGCGGTCGAGGTCGTGAAGTGCTTCATGTCAACTCGCCCTGGGGTCGCGATTCGTTGTCGATGGTCCGGTCCAGGAGCCTCGCGAAGGTCCGGGCACGCCCTTCGCGCGAGCTGTCGGCGATGGCGTCCGGCGTCGCGAGCGGCTCGTCTCCCGACCGTGCGCGGCCGATGAACGCGGGCAGCGCGTCGACGATGGCGGCGACGTCGTCGAGGCGGGCGATCGACGTCAGCCCGGCCGCGCGCAAGGTGGTCGCGGTGTCGCCGACCGGATCGGTCAGCGCGAGCACCGGCCGCTGCGCGCGCACGTACTCGTAGAGCTTGGCCGGAATCTGCTGGTTGCAGTTGCTCGCCTGCAGGATCAGCAGGCCGTCGACCCCGAGCATCTCCTGGAGCGCGGCATGGTAAGGGATTGCCGGTTCCAGCGACACGAGGTCCGCGACGTCGTGCTCGGTCGCGAGCGCGGCCAGCATCGGGTCGTAGCCGCTCGCGCGAAGACGAAGACAGAAGGTCGATGCGGACAGCACGCCCGAGCGCTTCAGCACGCCGAGCGCCGTGACGAGCGGCCGCGGATCGCGTTCGTCGGGGTAGACGACGCCGCTGTGCAGCAGCACGAAACGCGCGTCGTCGGCCGCGCCGTCCGGTCGGTCGGCATCGGCCCGCGCGAACGTGTCCTCGTCGTAGCCGTTCTCGATGACGACGCTCTTCGAGGCCGGGATGTCCGGGTAGCGCTCGCGGTACAGCGCGGCGCAACCGGGCGTCGTGAAGACGCTCGCGGCCGCGTGACGCAGCGCGTCCTCCTCGATCGACCGATAGGCCTGCCACGCGCGCGGGTCGGCGGGATAGCCGTCCTGCGCCATCGGGTCGCGGAAATCGGCGATCCACGGCAGGCCGCTCCGCCGGGCGAGCGTCGAGCCGATGACGTGCGCGGTCGCAATGGGATAGGTCGACCAGATCGCGTCCGGCCGGTAGCGGCGGATCATCTTGATGCCGCACGGCACCGCGCCGAGCCGCCAGGTGGCCCAGCGATCGGGCAGGGCCAGCGCGTTCGGATAGCGACCGAACAGCGACAGGTCGCGCGCGGTATTGAGCGCGAATGCGCGTTCGACGACCGTCCCGTCCGGAATCTCCGGCAGCTGGTCGTCGCTCGTCTCCTCGTACACGCGCGGATTCGCAGTCAGCACCAGCGGCTCCCAGCCGAACTTCGGCAAGTGCTGCACGAAGCGCAGCGTGCGCTGGATGCCGCTGCTGCCGCGAAGCGGGGGAAAGTGATAGGCAACCATCAGCAGGCGTCGCCGGCCCGCCTTCATGCAACGACCTGCGGCCCGCCGGCGACGGTGCTCGGGTCGGTCCTGCGTCGTGCGGCGGGCGACCGGGTCGCGCGCTCGTCGAGCCAGTCGGCGGTCAGCTGCGCGACGCGGTCGCGCCACTCGGCGCGCGAGAACGTATGGTCCGCGTCGGCGAGGTCGGAGCGCTCCACGCGGGCCTGGGCGACGAGCCCGGTCCACTCCGCATCGCTCGCCGCGTGATCGACGAACTCGCGCGCCGTCAGGTCGTCGCCCGAAACGATCAGCAGGATGCCGCCCCCGAAGCGCTTCCAGCCGCGCGCCATGCGAGCCTGGAATCCGAGCGCGGCTTCCGCCGCGCCGGCGCGGCGCCGCGCGGCGATCATCGTCGCGACGAACTCGCGGATCGCGCGCCACACGCCGACCCGGCCGTGGAGCAGGTCGCTCCAGAACGCGCGATCGACGAGACGGCTGCCGTAGTAGTGCTTCAGATGGGTCCGCGCGAGACCGGCGTCGCTCCGCACCCACGGGTTGAGCAGCACGAGGTGCTTCACGCGCGGATCGCCCGGTGCGTACAGCAACGCGGCCGACGCCGCGTCGCAGAGGCCCCAGATCGCCACGTCGTTCACGGCCGGTACGCGCGCGACGAACGCGTCGACCGCGGCGCGGATGTCGTCGTCGCGGTCGGTGAACGGCCGTTCGCTGCCGGTGCTGTCGCCCATTCCGGCGCAATCGAAGCGCATCACCGCGTGGCCGCGCGCGGCGAGCGCCCGGGCGAGCAGGACGAACTGCCGGTGGCTGCCGACGCGGTACTGCGGGCCGCCGACCACGACCAGCACGCCGAGCGCGGACGTCGCGACGGTCGCCGGCGTCGTGACGATGCCGACCAGCCGTTCGCCGCCGGCATCGAAAAGGAAGGTCGACTCGTCGACGTTCATGCCGGCACGTCCGAACGCATCGCGTCGACCGTGGCATCGACCAGCGGTCCGCAGCGTTCGACTTCCTGGGTCTGCCAGAACGCGCTGCCGACGACCTGGACGACGTCGACCGCGGCGACGCCGGCCCGCCAGCGATCGACGACCCGCGTTGCGACCGGCGTCAGCGTCGCACCGGGTTGCGCGCCGACCTCGAACCAGCGGACCCGTGCGGGCGTGCGCGCCTCGTCCACCCCGTG
>CAXTDA010000326.1:0-4936 GCA_964242935.1 uncultured Burkholderiaceae bacterium
GGTCGGCGCGCTGCCGGCGCTGACCCACGCCGCGTACCCCGGCGCCCGCATCGCGACGCTCGGCGGCATGGCCGCGACGCTGGTCGGCTACGCGATCTGGCGGTGGCTCGTGAAGCGCGACGAGGTCTGAAAGGACGGTCGTCAGATCGGAAAGACCAGGCAGGTCGTCGTCGCGAACGCGAGCAGCTTGCCGGCGCTGTCGGTCAGGCGGCCTTCGGCGACCGCGGTCTGGTTGCCGACCGAGACCGTCCGTCCCTCGGCGCGCACCGGACCGGTCCGGTCGGTCATCGCGCGGATGTAGTTGACCTTCAGTTCGAGCGTCGTGTACCCCTTGCCGGCCGGCAGCATCGTGTGGACCGCGCAGCCGACGCACGAGTCGAGCAGCGTCGCCGCGTAGCCGCCGTGGACGATGCCGAGCGGGTTGTAGTGCTCGCGGCGCGGCGTGCCCTGGAAGACCATCCGACCCGGCTCGAATTCGATCGCGATGAAGTCGAGCAGCCGACCGATCGGTGGCGACGGCAACTCACCGTCGCGGATCGCGGCGAACACCTCCATCCCGGACATCGTCTTCATGCGCTCGCGCGGGATGACGCCCGGTTCGCCCCATACGGCGCGGATGGCGGCTTCCTGGCTGCGCCAGCGTTCGGCGACGTCGGCGGATGTCGATTCGGTCGGGGTCATGCGGAAGCTCCTCGTTGAAGGTTGCGAGATAGGTGTACTTACACTATATTCGATCGTTCCCGCCGCCATCGGCTCATCGACGACTTCGTTCGCCAATTCGTGCCTTCCCTCCCCAGTCCGGATCGTGAACGCGTCGACGGCTGCACGTGCTTTCGCGCGCGGCGCCTCGCGCGCCGGGTGACGCAGATCTACGACCGCACGCTCGCCCCGTGCGGGCTTCGCGTCACGCAGTTCTCGCTGCTGTCGCGGCTGCTGGTCGACGACGCGGTGGCGATGGGGGTCCTCGCCACGGCGCTCGACATGGATCGCACCACGCTGACCCGCAATCTCAAGCCGCTGCTGGACGCGGGACTGGTCTCGCTAACCCGCTCGGCCGTCGACCGGCGCCAGCGGGAGGTGCGCATCACGCGCGAAGGCCGCACCCGTCACGCGCAGGCACGAACGCTGTGGCGCGCGGCGCAGGACGAGATCAACACGACGCTCGGCATCGCGCGCGTCGCCTCGCTGCATCGGCTGTTCGACGGCCTGATCGGCACGCTGAACCAGCACGACCGCGACCGCGCGTCAGCCGCGTCGTGACGCCAACCGGAGGGACCGAGCGATGACCTTGAACGACGCCGCACCGAAGCAGTCGACCTGGCCGCTGATGCTCGCCGCCGCGGCGATCCTGATGGTGACGATGGGCGCGCGACAGACGACCGGCCTCTTTGTCTCGCCGATCAACACGTCGACCGGCCTCGGCATCGTGTCGATCAGCTTCGCGCTCGCGATCGGCCAGTTCGTGTGGGGCGCGGCGCAACCGATCTTCGGTGCGGTCGCGGACAAGTACGGCGCGTCGCGCGTGATCTTCTTCGGCGCGTTCCTGCTCGCGGGCGGCATGGCGATCACGCCGTTCATGCATTCGCAGGCCGGGCTGATCTTCGCGATGGGTGTGATGACCGCGGCCGGCGCCGGCGCCGGCAGCTTCTCGATCCTGATCGGCGCGACCGCGCAGCGCCTGCCGCCCGAGAAGCGCTCGTTCGCGGCCGGCTTCATCAACGCCGGCGGGTCGTTCGGCCAGTTCGTCTTCGCGCCGCTGATGCAGTTGCTGATCGGTCTCGCGGGCTGGGTCGTCGCGATGCTGTCGATGGCGGCGATCACGCTCGCGACGATCCCGCTCGCGTGGCCGCTCCGTCGCCGTCGCGACCTGCTGCCCGCCGGCGTGAAGGCGGCAGACGCGACGCCGGCCGCGGTGGTCGACGACATCGGGCTGAAGCGCCAGCTGAAGCAAGCGTTCCGCAACCCGAGCTATCTCTATCTGCACGCGGGCTTCTTCACCTGCGGCTTCCACATCGCGTTCCTCGTCACGCACCTGCCGGGCGAGGTCGCGCTCTGCAGCCTGTCGCCGCAGGTCGCGGCGAACTCGCTCGCATTGATCGGCCTGTTCAACATCGCCGGCAGCCTGACGGTCGGCTGGCTCGGCCAGCGCTATCGGATGAAATACCTGCTGGCGCTGATGTATGCGAGCCGGGCCGTGCTGATCCTGCTGTACCTGCTCGCGCCGAAGACGTCGCTGACGTTCTACATCTTCGCGGCGAGCCTCGGCTTCACGTGGCTCGCGACGGTCCCGCCGACCGCGGGACTGGTCGGCAAGCTGTTCGGCACGCGCTATCTCGGGACGCTGTTCGGCCTGACGCTGCTGTCGCATCAGATCGGCGGCTTCCTCGGCGCGTATCTCGGCGGCCTCGCGTTCGAGCGCGACCGCAACTACCTGTGGATGTGGTACGCGGACATCGCGCTCGCCGTGGCGGCCGCGCTGATCAACCTGCCGATCGTCGAGAAGAAGCCGGTGCGGATCGGGACGCCGATACCCCCCTGACCTTTCCGCCGCCGCCGCTGCGCCCCCGCGGTTCTCCTGGCCCCCCCCGCGCCGCGGGTTCCCGCCTTCGCGGTAACGACGGCTGTGCACGAACCTCGCCGACTCGTCGTTCCCGCGCAGGCTGGAATCCAGCGCCGTGATTCGTTCCGCACATCGTTCCCTATAATCGGCCGATGAGGGCCCTGCTTGCCGCCACCCCGCGTCTCGACCACGGCCGTCGCGGATGAGCGATCTCGATGCCGGCGGTGACGACGAACAGCAACGGCGTGTCATCGACGCGCTGGTCGATCATCTCGATCCGTCCGATGCGTTCGTCGTCCGGAAGGCCTGGGACTTCGCCGAAGCGCTCTACGGATCGGCCCGCCTCGCGAGCGGCGAGGACGTCGTCGCGCATGCGCTCGGCATCGCCCGCATCCTCGACGCGGTCCGTGCCGACCCGGCCGCGCGCGCGGCGGGGCTACTGTTCGCCGCGGCCGAGCGCCTCGCGAAGCCCGAGGAGCAGCTGAAGGAGAACTTCGGCGACGAGATCGCGACGATCGCGACCGGCGTCCGCCAGCTCGCGCGGCTCGGCATCGCGACCCGCCCCGCGTACCGCCACAGCATCGGCCCGCTGATGCCGGGACCCCCGGAGGGCCGGGCCGGCGACGGACGCAACGTCGACGCGAAGTCGGGCGAACGCCAGGCCGAGACGCTCCGGAAGATGCTGCTCGCGTTCTCGACCGACATCCGCGTCGTGCTGGTCCGCCTGGCGTCGCGGCTGCAGACGCTCCGCTGGTACGCCGAAGTCAAGACGCCGCTCGCGCAATGGACCGATCCCGGCATCGCGCGCGAGTCGCTCGAGCTCTACGCGCCGCTCGCGAACCGCCTCGGCGTCTGGCAGATCAAGTGGGAGATCGAGGACCTCGCGTTCCGCTTCCTCGACCCGGACGCGTACAAGAGCGCGGCCCGCATGCTCGACGAGAAGCGCATCGAGCGCGAGTCGTTCATCCTGCGGAAGACGCGCGAGCTGCACGCGCTGCTGCTCGCCGCCGGCATCGAGTCGGTGGTCACCGGCCGGCCGAAGCACCTGTACAGCATCGTCGGCAAGATGAAGGCGAAGAAGCTGTCGTTTGCGAACCTCTACGACGTGCGCGCGCTCCGCGTCATCGTCGCCGACGAACCGGCCTGCTACGCGGCGCTCGGCATCGTCCACGGACGCTGGCATCCGTTGCCGAGCGAATTCGACGACTACATCGCGAAGCCGAAGGACAACGGCTACCGCTCGATCCACACGGTGCTGAGCGACGAGGAGGGCCGGCCGTTCGAGGTCCAGATCCGGACGCGCGAGATGCATCGCTTCGCCGAGTTCGGCGTCGCAGCCCACTGGCGCTACAAGGAGGGCGGCGCCGCAGCCTTCAAGAGCGCGAAGACCGCCGACCGCTTCGACCAGCGCATCGCCTGGCTGCGCCAGCTGTTCGCATGGCGCTCCGAGATCGCCGGCGACCTGCAGCGCGACGGCCGGCCGCATGCGCCGACCGACGTCGGCGAAGCGCCGGTCGACGACCGCATCTACGTGCTGACGCCCGAGGCCCGCGTCATCGAGCTGCCGGTCGGGTCGACGTCGATCGACTTCGCGTACCACGTGCATTCGGAGCTCGGGCATCGCTGCCGCGGCGCGCGGGTCGACGGCGTGCTGGTCGGACTCAACACGCCGCTCGCGACCGGCCAGACCATCGAGATCATCACCGCGAAGCCGTCGCCGACGACGTCGCTCGACGCGCTCGGGCCGTCGCGCGACTGGCTGAACCCGCACCTCGGCTTCCTGAAGAGCCAGCGGGCGCGCGCGAAGGTGCGGCAGTGGTTCAACGCGCGCGAGCACGAGGCGACGCTCGCGACCGGCCGCGTGTTGATCGAGCGGGCGCTGCTGCAGACCGCGCGGGCGAGCGGCAAGGCGATGCCGAGCTTCGATACCGTCGCGGCCAAGCTCGGCTTCGCGCGCGCCGACGAGCTGTTCGTCGCGGCCGCGAAGGACGAGGTCAGCATGCGGCAGGTCGCCGACGCGATCGCGTTCGAAGGCGAGGGCGTCGCGGTCGACCGGCATGCCGACGACATCCTGCGCGCGCGCCGGTCGGGTGCGACGACGACCGACGCGCAGCACGGCGGCGTCCTGGTCGTCGGCGTCGATGCGTTGCTGACGCAGCTCGCGAAGTGCTGCAAGCCGGCGCCGCCCGATCCGATCGCCGGCTTCGTCACGCGCGGCCGCGGCGTGTCGATCCATCGCAGCGACTGCACCAACCTCGCGGCGATGCGCGCGCGCGACCCCGAACGAATGATCGACGTCGACTGGGGCAGCGCGATCGATCGCCGCGAGGCGGTCTACCCGGTCGACGTCGAGGTCGTCGCGCAGGATCGCCAGGG
>CAXTDA010000327.1:0-2265 GCA_964242935.1 uncultured Burkholderiaceae bacterium
ATCAGCGCGGCGAGCGTCGTCGACTTGCCGGAGCCGGTCGCGCCGACCATGATCATGAGGCCGCGCTTCGTCATCACGACGTCCTTCAGCACGTCCGGGATGCCGAGCTCCTCGACGGTCGGGATCCGCGTCGTGATGGTCCGCAGCACGAGCCCGATGCGGCCCTGCTGCACGAACGCGTTGACGCGAAAGCGGCCGATGCCGGCGGGGCTGATCGCGAAGTTGCATTCCTTCGTGGCCTCGAATTCGGACGCCTGCTTGTCGTTCATGATCGCCCGTGCGAGCTCGGACGTGTGCTGCGGCGTCAGCGCCTGGTTCGACACGGGGGTGACCTTGCCGTCGATCTTGAATGCCGGTGGAAACTCGGCCGTGACGAACAGATCCGAACCCTTCTTGTTGACCATCAGGCGCAGCAGGTCGTACATGAACTTGGTGGCCTGTTCGCGTTCCATGAGAAGGCTCCGGTCGGGTGTTCGGTGGTCGCCGGCCGCACCGCGGTCGGAAAAATCGGTTCAGTGGACCAGCACGGGTCCGTAGCGGACCGCGAAGATCGTCCCGACGAAGACCGCGACGACCGCGGCCATCGAGAACCACAGCGGATGCGGGATCATCACGAGGTTCGCCATCGTCGTCGCGAGCAGCAGGCCGCCGACCACCCACACGCTTCGCGACGGCACCTGGCCGACGACCCGCGTCGCGACCAGTCCGCCGACGGCGCTGCCGACCAGGTACGCGGCGAGCACGAACGCATAGGCCGACAGCGGCAGCGTCTGCAGATAGTCGCGCATCCGCTCGGCATCCTTCAGCGACGGCGCCGCGCCGGCCGGGACGA
Source organism: uncultured Burkholderiaceae bacterium (assembly GCA_964242935.1). Lineage (GTDB taxonomy): Bacteria > Pseudomonadota > Gammaproteobacteria > Burkholderiales > Burkholderiaceae_D > CAHJXF01. Next base: position 833 of record CAXTDA010000327.1, read on the forward strand.
CCAGCGCGCCGACCGCCTCGATCAGCAGGATCGAGACGAATGCGGCGACGACTCCTGCGATGACGGCGATGATGGCTCGGGCCATGTCGCGGCTTCGTTCGACCGGCCGACGGACTAGAGCGGGAAGCTGTCCTTGTTCGACGCGCGGTTCCGCGCCTCGACCGGGTTCACGACGTTGCGACGGACGAGGTCGATCAGGTTCTGGTCGAGCGTCTGCATGCCGACGTTCTGGCCGGTCTGGATCGCCGAATACATCTGCGCGATCTTGTTCTCGCGGATCAGGTTCCGGATCGCCGGCGTGCCGATCATGATCTCGTGCGCCGCGATGCGGCCGCTGCCGTCCTTCGTCTTCAGCAGCGTCTGCGAGATCACGGCGCGCAGCGACTCGGACAGCATCGTGCGGACCATCTCCTTCTCGGCCGCGGGGAAGACGTCGACGATGCGGTCGATCGTCTTGGCCGCCGAGCTCGTGTGCAGCGTGCCGAAAACCAGGTGCCCGGTCTCGGCCGCGGTCAGCGCGAGGCGGATCGTCTCGAGGTCGCGGAGCTCGCCGACCAGCACCACGTCGGGATCCTCGCGGAGCGCGCTCCGGAGCGCGTTGTTGAAGGAGAGCGTATGCGGGCCGACCTCGCGCTGGTTGATCAGGCACTTCTTCGATTCGTGCTCGAACTCGATCGGGTCCTCGACCGTGAGGATGTGGCCGTACTCGTTCTCGTTGATGTGGTTGACCATCGCGGCCAGCGTCGTCGACTTGCCCGAGCCGGTCGGTCCGGTGACGAGCACGATGCCGCGCGGCTGGTTCGAGATCTCGGCGAAGATCTTCGGGCAGTTCAGTTCCTCGAGCGTCTGCACCTTCGACGGAATGGTCCGCATCACGGCGCCGGCGCCGCGGTTCTGCACGAACGCGTTGACGCGGAAGCGCGCGAGGCCGGGAATCGCGAACGAGAAGTCGCACTCGAGGTTTTCCTCGTAGAACTTGCGCTGTCCGTCGTTCATGATGTCGTAGATCATGCCGTGCACGTCCTTGTGCTCCATCGGCGGCAGGTTGATGCGACGCACGTCGCCGTGCACCCGGATCATCGGCGGCAGGCCGGCGGACAGATGCAGGTCCGACGCCTTGTTCTTGACGACGAAAGCGAGCAGTTCGGAGATGTCCATCGAAACCTCAGTGGCGATGCGTCGGATGCGAAAGGGAAGAAGAGGACGGCGAACCGGTCGCGCGACGGCGTGATCGGTCCGGCAGGTCGGACGCTTGTGGCACTGTATCGGCAGTCGGCCGGCGATCTTGACGTGCGGGCGTGGGACGACGGGCGTGCGGGGCGCGACTCGCCGGACGATTATGGGTGGAACGACGATCGCCCCGCAAGGCATCGGTCGAGCGGCCGGGCGACTGTGGGAGCGCCGCAACGAGTGCGGCGGCACCCCGGACGCGC
>CAXTDA010000327.1:2275-4935 GCA_964242935.1 uncultured Burkholderiaceae bacterium
GCCGGGGGGGCGCCCCCCACCGCGGGGGGCGCCCCCCGGCCCGCGCGCCCGCGGACCGATCGCATCGACGTCGCGCGCGCGGTGCGCGCCTTGCCCTGCACACGAAGGCCCGGTTCGTCCGCGACCCGTGCGACCTGCCCATCATGAGTCCCGTCCCGAACGCCCTCGCCCACCTTCGCACGCGCATCGACGCGGCGGTCCATGCCGCGGGGCGCGACCCGTCCTCGGTCGAGCTGATCGCGGTCAGCAAGACGGTCCCCGCGGCGTCGGTGCTCGAGGCGCTCCGCGCCGGCCAGTTCGCGTTCGGCGAGAACTACGCGCAGGAAGGGGTCGACAAGATCGCGACGGTCGATGCGGCGCTGACCGCCGGCAACCGGCGGCCGACATGGCACTTCATCGGTCCCATCCAGAGCAACAAGACGCGCCTGATCGCGACGCACTTCGATTGGGTGCACGGCATCGACCGGCCGAAGATCGCAGAGCGGCTGTCGGCACAGCGCGACCCCGCGCGCGGTGCGCTCGACGTACTGATCGAGATCAATCTCGACGGCGAGGCGAGCAAGAGCGGCGTCGAGCCGCATGCCGCGGTGGACCTCGCGCGCGTGGTCGCGGCGCTGCCGAACCTGTGCTGGCGCGGGCTGATGACGGTGCCGGCGCCGCGTGGCGAAGGCGCCGCGCAACGGACGGTTTTCGCGAAGCTGCGCACGCTGGCCGAGACGTTGCGGGACGCGGGCCTGCCGTGCGAGCACCTGTCGATGGGCATGTCGGCCGACTTCGAGGCGGCGATCGCCGAAGGGGCGACGATGATCCGGATCGGCACCGCGCTGTTCGGCACGCGGCCGGTGCGGGACGGTACGACCGCGGTGACGACGCCGGATCGCGCGGGGATCGCCTCATGAAGATCGGCTTCCTCGGCGGCGGCAACATGGCGCAGGCGCTGATGGGCGGGATCGCGGGCCGGCACGCGGACGCGACCTTCGTCGTCGTCGAGCCGCATGCGCCCACCCGCGTGATCGTCGCCCGTCTTGCGCCGAATGCCGCGCTGCACGGGACGCCGTCCGCCGAACTCGCCGCCTGCGACGCGGTCGTCGTCGCGGTCAAGCCCCCGGACTTCCGCGCCGCGGTCACGAGCGCCGCCCGCTGGCTCGACGGACCGCTCGTCGTCAGCATCGCGGCCGGCATCCGCACGAAGGAGATCGCCCGCTGGCTGGCCGCCGACTCGACGCCGCGGCCGCTGGTCCGCGCGATGCCGAACACGCCGGCGCTGATCGGGGAAGGCATCACCGCGCTCTACGCGATGCCGACGGTCGATCGGCGCGGGCGCGACCTCGCCGCGCAGCTGCTGTCGGCAGTCGGTCAGGTCCTGTGGGTCGACGACGAAGCGCGTCTCGACGCCGTCACGGCCGTCTCGGGCAGCGGGCCGGCCTACGTCTTCGCGTTCATCGAGGCGCTCGAGCGGGCCGCGATCGAACTCGGCCTGTCGCCGGCCGACGCGCGGCAGCTCGCGGTGACGACCTTCGTCGGCGCGAGCAAGCTCGCCGCGACGTCCGAGGAGCCGGTGGCGGTGCTGCGCGAGCGCGTCACATCGAAGGGCGGGACGACGCAAGCCGCGCTGACCCGCATGGCCGAAGGCGGCTGCCACGACACGATCGTCGCCGCCGTGCACGCGGCCGCAAGGCGCTCGGTCGAGCTCGGCGACGAGTTCGCGAAGGGACGTTAGCCGCCGGCCTTCACGGCCCGTCCCGCGACCAGCATCGGATAACGATCGTCGACATGATCGAGCTCGGCGACGTCGAGGTCCTCGCACGCGAGCCCGTGCAGGAAGCCGATCGATGCGAGGACGTTGCCGTGCCCCTCGACCGCGACGTCGCCGAACGCGGTCGCGAGCAGCCGCCGCAGCGACTGCGGCGTGAAGCGCCAGTGCTCGCCCCAGCGGTCGCGGTCGTACGGGCTGATCTGGCTGATGCCCGGCACCGTGACCAGCAGCACGCCGCCCGGCTTCAGCAGCCGATGGATGGTCGCGATCGCGCGTTCGAGCGGATAGACGTACTGCAGCGTCTGCGTGCAGACGAAGCAGTCGAACGTGTCGCCCGGCAGCACATCACCGTCGGCGAGGTCGGCCGCGAACGTCGCGTGCGGATGGGCCGGGTCGAGATGCAGCACGTCCGCCGTGTGCACGCGGTCCGCGCCGTAGCGTTCGGTGTAGACGGACTCGGCGACCTCGAGCACGCGGCCGCGGATGTCCGGCGCGTGGCGTGAAAGAAAGCCCTCGATGTAATGGCGATCGATCGGCTTGCCGCGGCCGCCGCCGAAGCCGGCATCGATCGGCGAGAGGCGGCGGAGGTCGCCGAGGTCGACGGGTGGGTTCACGGACATGGCGACCCGGTCCGCAAGGAGCGCGCCCGTCGATCGCTCAGACGATCGATCCCGTGACGAGGCGATCGACCCACAGCCCGGCGAACACCGCCGCGCCGAACCAGTTGTTGTGCAGGAAGGCCGCGAAGCAGCCCTCGCGCGTCCGCGTGCGGATCAGCCGGTAGTGATGGATCGCGATGCCCGCCGCGACCGCGAGGCCGGCGTACCATGCGATGCCGAGGCCCGCGATCGCGCCCGCCAGCGCGAGTAGCGCCAGCGTGCCGGCGTAGCACGCCATCGCGGCC
>CAXTDA010000328.1:0-4934 GCA_964242935.1 uncultured Burkholderiaceae bacterium
CGACGCCGGCAGGATGGCCGCGATCGCGCTCGCGGGCGTCGGGGGCGGGGCGCTGACGCTCGGCCGCGACACGACCGGTCCCGCGGTCGACGGCGCGCTCGCCGGCAACGCGTTCATGGTCGGCGCGGTGTTCTGCGAGGCGATGTACGTCGTCCTCGGGAAGCGGCTGACGAGCGCCGCGGTCGGACCGATGCGGATCTCGGCGTGGATCAATCTGGTCGGCTTCGTCCTGATGCTGCCGTTCGGGCTGTGGCAGGCCGCGCGCTTCGATTTCGGCCGCATGACGCCGCTGCTGTGGACGCTGATCGTGGTCTACGCGATCGCGGCGAGCGTGCTGTCGACGTGGCTGTGGCTGTCGGGCCTGAAGCACGTGCCGGCGAGCCGCGCCGGCGTCTTCACGACCGCGCTGCCGATCACGTCGGCGCTGGTCGGCATCGTGTTCCTCGGCGAACGGCCGACGCTCGCGCACGGCGTCGCGTTCGTCTGCGCGATCGTCGGCATCGTGCTCGTCACGCGAAGGCGCGCGTGACCGGCTCGGCAAGGGGCCGTCTCTACAATGCGCGATGCCCGACGACCGTGATCCGATCGCCACGATGACCGCACCGCGCGACCCGGACGACGCGCAGCGCGCGCTCGAGCGGGTCGAGGCACTGCTGCGCCGCGCGGATCGGGTCGACGCGATCGCGCACCGGCAGTACGACGACGAGTCGCCGACCGAGCCGCCGACGCAGTCGATGGCGCAGTCGATGGCGCAGCGCGAGCACGAGGTCGAACTCGAGCGTGAGCTCGACCGGCTGCACCCGGCCGACATCGCGTACCTGATCGAGGCGCTGTCGAACGACCACCGGCTGGTCGTCTGGAAGCACATCAAGTCGCCCGACAGCGTGATCGATTCGGGCGAGGTGCTGCTCGAACTGTCCGAGGGCGTCCGCGAAGCGCTGGTCGCGTCGATGACGCCCGACGAGATCGTGTCCGCCGTCGAGGAGCTCGACGCCGACGAGATCGCCGACCTCGCACCGGACCTGCCGCCGCAGGTCTTCGACCTTCTGTCGAGCGAGCTCACACCCGAGGAGCGCGAGCACCTGCGCGCCGCGATGAGTTTCCCCGAGGACTCGGTCGGCGCGCGGATGGACTTCGAGATGGTGACGATCCGCGACGACGTCACGCTCGAGGTCGTGCTGCGCTACCTCAGGCGCTTCGACGAGCTGCCCGAGCAGTCGGACCAGGTCTTCGTCGTCGATCGCGACCACAAGCTGATCGGCTCGTTGCCGCTCGATCGCCTCCTGATCAACGAGCCCGAGACCGAGGTGGTCCGCGTGATGCGGACCGACCTGCTGACGCTGCAGCCGGAGGACGATGCCGGCGACGCGGCGCAGGCCTTCGAGCGCTACGACCTGGTGTCGGCGCCGGTGGTCGACGCGCTCGGCCGCCTGGTCGGCCGTCTGACGGTCAACGAGGTCGTCGACGTGATCCGCGAGGAGTCCGAGGAGGCGCAGCTGTCGGCGGCCGGCCTCCGCGAGGAGGAGGACATCTTCGCGCCGGTCGGCGACTCGATTCGCAATCGTGCGCCGTGGCTGCTGCTGAACCTCGTCACCGCGTCGATCGCGTCGTTCGTCGCGTCGCGCTTCGAGGGCACGGTCGGGCAGATCGTGATCCTCGCGTTCCTGATGTCGATCATCGCCGGCATCGGCGGCAACTCGGGCAACCAGACGATGACGCTGATCATCCGCGCGCTCGCGCTCGGCCGCATCGGGCCGTCGAACGTGCGGCAGCTGGTGCAGAAGGAGCTGACCGTGTCGATCCTGATCGGCATCGGCGGCGGCCTGATCGCCGGCGGCTTCGCGTACGCGATGTCGGGCCGCCTCGCGATCTGGCCGGTGATGGCCGGCGCGATGGTCGCCAACATGCTGATCGGCGCGGCGATCGGCATCATCGTGCCGCTGACGCGCGCCCGCTTCGGTCGCGACCCGGCGATCGGCTCGTCGGTGCTGCTGACGTTCGCGACGGATACGTTGGGGTTTTTGATCTTCCTCGGACTGGCGACGATGGTGTTGTTGTAGCGGGGTCGGAACTGCAGGTGCGAGTTCACGGAAGCGTGTTGACGACGGGGGAGCGGACCTGACGAGATCGCCTGCTGGTTCGTCGACGCCAATCGCAACGAGGAAAGCTTCTTCGCGCGCCGCACCTAATTCCTCGGCGCCAATGATCCGTACAAGTCGCCGAAGACATCGTCATTGCACGCGTTAGAAAGATTCCCGGCTCGAGTGATTTTGAATCGGTTTATGAGCAAAGGTCACACAGAGCCAGCTTGCTGACAAATGAGAAAGAACAAGAGATTTCTGGTTCAGTTGGATGCCGGGGCTATGCGGAAGGCGACTATAAATTGGTCCTTGAGTTTCTGAAACAATCATGCGCTTGGGCGCGGTAGTGTCGGTTGCGGAGGCTGTCTTGGTTGTGAGGCCTAACGGATTAGTTCAGCGGCTGCGAAGCAGTCCGCTCGAACGTCGGGTTAGGCCGCATACTTCGCAACCAGAGGGAACGCTTGAGGGTCGCGGATCGACTCAACCGAAATATCGGTATCGAGTTGTGGCCAATAAAGATGATTGGGGGTCGGCCATTGAACGTCCATTAGCTGCTCAATCGTGGCCTTCTTGAACCATGGGAAATGCTCGAAAGGAACGAGAAGCTCCTCGGCATCGAGGAGCAGCCAGAAGCCATGCTTCGATACGTTGGTGACTTCAGCCGCGGAAGTGGCGGTGCCAGGCATCTTCGATCTCCTTCAAGTGTGCTTCAACCACGGCCTGCGCTTCGCGCCGCTGCCGTTCGCTGAGTCCAACATGGGTTGCCAAGGTCACCTGCGGAGTGAGCCAGAACTTCGCTTCGCCATCAGGATGAGCGACATGGATGTGGATGCGCGTCTCCTCACGAGAGAAGAAGAACAGTCGAAATTGTCCATCGCGTACGACCGTAGGAGACATCCACGCACTCTAGCGGAGTGGGCCACAGGACGTGACAGCGTCACGAGTCCGCGCGATCGCATCTGATCGTGGCCTGATCTGCAGTCTGAAGGTCGGCCAGTGTCGCGGCTCGATGTGCGGTTCACTCTCCCGGCCCGGTCTTGCAGGTCACCTCGCCTGACTTTCGTCGCGCTAGATGGCCCGCTTCGTATGGTTCGACGTGACTCGGTCGGCCGATCCGCTCGCGTCGCGAATTCGTCGAGTGGATCGGGTGGGATCAGTCGGACCCCGATGGATGTCGTCCAAAGCGCGACGGCGCGTCGCTCGGCCTCGTCCCAAAAAAGCGGTCGGATCACGATCTCCGACGGAATGGGCGTGATCCTTGGAAACCGCTGAAAGCAAAACCATTCACCTGCTGCGACCGTCGCGGCGGACACGCTTGGCCTCATCCTGAAACCGCGACACGGGTACGGCTCTAACGGCGGCAATGCGTCACAGCATCCGTGACTCGATCAAATCTTTCCGCACCGAGCTCTGCGCGCGTGCCTAAATCAGGCGGTCGCGATCGAGGCGCTCCCGCGGAACGCGCGATCGATCGATCCACCGGTGTCAGGCCGCGTGCATTGCCTCAAGCTTGCAAGGGCTCGGCCCGTCCGCCTTCTCGATCTGCGTCGTCACGTGCCCGATGCGGAAGCGCGCCTCGATCGTGTCGGCCACTTCGCAGAGGAACGCGTCGCCCGGGTGACCGGACGGCATCACGAGGTGCGCGGTCATCGCGTTCTCCGACGTGCTGGTGGCCCAGATGTGCAGGTCGTGCACGGCGTCGACGCCCGGCAGCCCTTCGAGATACGTGCGGACTGCGTGGACGTCGATGTCCTCGGGCACCGCGGCGAGCGCGAGGCGCATCGAATCGCGCATCAGCGACCAGGTCCCGTACAGGATGACGATCGCGACGACCAGTCCCATCGCGGGATCGATCCAGGACATGCCGGTCGCGCGGATCACGAGGCCCGCGACGACGACGCCGAGCGAGACGGCCGCGTCGGCGACCATGTGCAGGTACGCGCCGCGCACGTTCAGGTCCTCGCGGCGCCGCGACAGGAACAGCAACGCGGTGCCGGCGTTGACCGCGATGCCGACGGCCGCGACCCAGATGACGACCGTCTCGTCGATCGGCGCCGGCACCATCAGGCGCTGCACGGCCGCGTAGATGATGCCGCCGACCGCGATCAGCAGCAGCATCGCGTTGGCGAGCGCGGCGAGGATGGTCGTGCCGCCGAGGCCGTAGGTGAAGCGCTCCGACGCGCCGCGGCTGCCGAGCATCGCGGCGCCCCACGCCAGCGCGAGCCCGATCACGTCGCCGAAGTTGTGGCCCGCGTCGGCCAGCAGCGCGAGCGAGTCGGCCCACCAGCCGAGCCCGGCCTCGACGATGACGAAGGCGAGGTTGACCGCGATGCCGATCGCGAACAGCCGCAGCGTCGCGGCGCTGGCGTCGACCGGGACGTCGTGACCGTGATGATGGTGCCCGTGCCCATGCCCGTGCGAGTGATCGTGATCGTCGTGACGATGGATGTGACCGGCCATCAGCGGCTCCCGAGTTCGGCGAGGAATGCGGCCAGCGCGGTGTCGAAGCGCTCGGGCGATTCGAGGCTCGGCAGGTGCGCGACGTCGTCCAGCACGCAGCGCCGGGCATCGGGAATCGTCGCGGCCGCGTGCGTCATGTGGACGACCACGCTCGGCATGTCGAGGGAGCCCCAGAGGACGAGCGTCGGCACCGCGACCTCGGACAACCGCCCGTAGGCCGTGACCGGGACCTCGGCCCCGCACGTATCGGCGCCGCCGAGCGCGATGCGGTTCATGTCGAGGAACAGTTCGCGTGCCGCACCGCCGACCCGGCCTTCCGGCACGAACGGCCCGTCGAGCCAGAGGCGCGCCTCGATGCGGTTCTGCGCGTCGAGGTCGCCGGCGGCCTTCGCC
>CAXTDA010000329.1:0-4934 GCA_964242935.1 uncultured Burkholderiaceae bacterium
CCGACGGTCGTCATTTCCTGCGCGACTTCGCCGCCGCGCGACGACAGCAGCTCGCGTTTCGCGGCCGAACCGACCGCCGCGATCACCCGCAGCCCGAGCGCGCCGCCGAGCTGCAGCCGCATCCCGCCGAGGCCGCCGGCCGCGGCCGTCACCAGCAGCGACGACCCCGGCTCGGGGGCGCCGCCGCCGTGCAGCGCCGCGTGTGCGGTCAGCGCGACGTGGGTCGACGCGGCGGCCTCGTCGAACGACATCCACGGCGGCAACGGCAGCGCGTAGCGCTGTGGCACGACGAGCGCCTCGGCATAGGCACCGCCGAACGGCGAGTAGACGCCGACGCGGTCGCCGGTCTTCCAGCAGGTGACGTCTTCTCCGCACGCGTCGACGAGGCCGGCGCCTTCGCAGCCGGGCACGATCGGCGGCGGTCGCATGCTGCGATGGGTGGCGCGACGGCACAACACGTCGGCGAAGTTGACGCCGATCCGCATCAGCCGCACGCGGATCTCTCCGGGACCCGGCTGCGGCAGCGGCAGCTCGACGAGCCGCATGACGTCGGGCCCGCCGGGTCTGTCGACCAGGATCGCCCGCATCGTCGTCACTTCAGCGCGGTCCGTCGAGCAACGCGATCAGGTCGTCGACCGGCCGTACGTCGGCGAAGATCTGCACGATCGAGCGCATCGCCGCGAGATGACCGCCGTAGTACGGCGCGATCACCGCGTCGTGCGGCATGAAGGTCTGGAAGTCGAGCATCATCGCGTCGCGCACGGTCGACTCGACCCCGACGTTGGTCGCGGTCCCGACGACGATCACCGACGCGATCCCGCGGCCTTCGAGCCGGCCGAGCACGTCCTCGGTGTTGCGCAGGAACGGGCTGAAGCGGTACTTGCGCATCTTCAGGTCGTCGGGCCGCACGTCGAGGCGGTCGGACAGCGCGTGCGTCCACGTCCCCGGCAGCAGCGCGGCGACGGTCTCGTCGCGATAGGCCTCGGCCACGTGCCGGTCGAAGTATCCGGACCAATACAACGGCGAGCCGCGCGCGGCCGTCGTGTGCTGGAACCAGACCACGGTGCCGCCGCGCGAGCGCAGCGCGTCGGCGAGCCGATTGATCGGCCACACGATGTCGCGCGTTCCGGGCGTCTCGAACGGCGCGCCGGGTTCGACCCACGCGTTCTGCATGTCGATCACCAGCAGCGCGGTCCGTCTGGCGTCGAGCGCGTCGTAGACGGCCAGCCTGCCGCGTCGATAGATCGCGCGGTCGACGAGCTCCTGCGGCAGCGACGCATGGCCGACGCCCATCCTCTCGTCGGTGCCGCTCATGGCCTGAGTCGATCGACGACGCCGAGCAACGCCGCCGGAAAGCTCGCGCCGAACGCGATCGCTCTTTCCGGCGTCCAGTCGCACGCGACGTCCTGGCGCCAGGCGGTGTCCTTGAACGGCTGCTCGAGCAGCACCGACAGGCAGTCGAAACGTTCCGCGATCCAGTTCCAGGCCATCCGCAGGTCGGCCTCGGCCGGCGCGCCGCCGGGGTAGGGGTGGCCGAGCTGGTAGTCGGAGGACGCGGCGTGCCACGACGTCTCGAACGCCGAGAACAGATCGGCGAGGCGCTGCGACCGCGAGGGGATCTCGAGCGGCCCGCCGAGGAAGTTGCAGCGCAGTTCCTCGTCGCCGTGGCAGTCCATCGCGAAGTCGACGCCGGTGCTTTCCATCAGCGCGCGCACCGCGTGGACCTCGGGGCTGCGCTCGGCGTCCGGCGCGACCCACTCGCGGTTCAGGTTCGCGCCGGCCGCGTTCGCGCGGGTGTGACCGAGCGCCGTGCCGTCGGGATTCATGTCGGGAACGATGTGGATCACCGCGCGTTCGAGCAGTCGCGCCACGGCATCGTCGCGGAGATCGAGCAGGCGCTCGACCAGGCCCTCGACGAAGTAGCTCGCCATGGTCTCCGACGGATGCTGGCGCGCGATGATCCAGCAGGTCTTCCGATCCGGCGAAAGCGTCCCGATCGTCAGCAGATCGAGATCGCGGCCGAGGACCGAGCGGCCGGCGGTTGCGATTCGCAGCCGCCGACTGCCCTGGCAACGCGCGACGAAGTCGAGGCCGCGATCGGGCGGGTACGTCGGCCAGCGTGCGTAGTAGCAGACATCGTGCTCGGCGACGTGGTCGAACACGTAGTCGTTGCCGTCGATCGCGCCGGGGATGCGGAACCAGGTCGTGCGGTCGTACGAGAGGTACGGCCCGGTGCCGGTCCACCCGTCCTCGTAGTCGTCGCGTCCCGCGAGCCGCTGGCCGGCATCGGTCCGCACGTCGACGATCCGATAGCGGCAATGCGCGTCGCGGATGCCGGTCGCCCGGAAGTGGTAGTAGCCGATCGCGAGCGCGTCGGGCCCGGGATCGCGCTTCAGGCGCAGCCGGATGTCGCCCGCGTCGTCCTGCGACACGACCTCGATGCTGCCGGTCGGGATCGCGCCGGTGACCGACCACGTGCTCATTGCAGCTCGTATTTCATGATGCGGCCGTGCCGGCCTTCGCGGTCCCGTTCGAGGTCGTAGCTGTCGCCGAGCGGGCCGCGTCGTTGCGAGGTCACCGCGTCGATCGCGGCGAGGTCGGCGTCGTCGAGCCGCAACGCGCCGATCCGCAGATGCTGCGCGAGATGCGACGTGTCGGTCGCGCCGACGATCGCCGCGGCGACGTTGGGGCGTTCGAGGATCGCGCGCGTCGCGACCGTGGCGATGTCGCAGCCGTGCCGATCGGCGACGGCGCGCAGCGCCCGCAGCAATTGCTGGAACAGAGGCCAGCCGCCGAAGTCGTCGATGATCAGCCGGTACTTGATCAGCGAGCGATTGACGAGGTCCGTCGGCGCCGGCTCGCCGAGCCAGCGGTCCGACAGGAAGCCGCCGGCGACCGTGCCGTAGCAGAGGAACGCGATGTCGTGCGCGCTGCAATAGTCGACCATCGCTCCGTTCGGACGGTCGTCGAGCAGCGAGTACTGCAGCTGGTGGGAGATGACGGGAACACCGGCTTCGACGAGTTCGGCGAGCCGCACGGTGTTGTAGTTCGTGACCGCGACGTTCGCGATCTTTCCCGCGTCCTTCAGGCGCGTCAGCTGCAGCGCCGCCTCGACGTGGCCGGGGACGTCGAAGTCCCACCAGTGGAACTGCACGAGATCGAGCCGCTCGACGCCGAGGCGCGTCAGCGAGCGGTCGATCGTGGCCTCGATCGTCGCGGCGTCGAGCGTCGCGAGGTCCGACAGGTTCGGGACGAACTTCGTGTGCACGCGGACCCGTGGGGCCAGCTCGGGATAGGCGCGACGGAAGTCGCCGATCAACCGCTCGACGTTCGTGTAGATGTCGGCGCAGTCGAAGGTATCGATGCCGCTCTCGACGAAGCGCGCCATGTCGTCCATGGCCTGCACCGCGTCCACCGGTCCATGGTCGCCGGCGAGGTGCCAGCCGCCCTTGATCAGCCGCGAGATCGCGTGGCCGCGCGGGAGCGTCGTGCGTGGAATCATCGCTGCGCCGGGTGTCGGGGGCGGGACGAGCGGGACCGCCGTCGTGTTCGCGTGTTCGAAGCGCCGCTTGCCGGTGCGCGTGATCCGCAGGCGGGTCGGGCAATTGGGGTCGGGGCAGGCGACCTCGGCGTCGGTGCTCATCCAGTCGCCGGGCGCCGTGGCGCGCTGCTTGGCCGCCAGCAGCGGCAGCACGGCCGCGAGCGAATAGATCGAGAAGCCCTGGCCGGCCGGCAGGTACAGCATCTCGCCGCGGAGCTCGAACGAGTCGCCGGGCTTGCCGCCGCACCAGATCTTCGCGCCGTCGGGCGCGATCAGCTCGACCTTCAGGTCGTAGAGGTCGAAGCCGCCGTCGACGACCGGCGACAGGTCGCTCATGCGGACCCCCGATCGCGCAGATGCCGCGTCGCTTCCGCGTCGACCACGCCGTCGCGAATCGCGACGCCGTAATCGACGCGGGCGGCGTCGACCGAGACGTAGTCTTCGCGGACGTCGGCCAGCACCGCGGCCGGATCGCGGTCGAACGGCGCCCCGTAGCCGCCGCCACCGCCGGTCAGGCATTCGACGACATCGCCGGCCGCGACCTGCGCCCGATAGGTGCCGACGAGGCGTTCCTTCGCGCTGCCGGCGTAGAGCCGCACCGCGTTCGGCTTCGACTCCGTGCCGCCGTCGAGCGCCCAGTTCGGCGTGCGCGTCTTCTTCGTCACGCTGAGGAACTCGCCGGGCGTGCGGAAGCGGATGCGGCGCCGCACGCCGAGCCCGCCGCGATGACGGCCGGGGCCGCCGCTGTCGGTCAGCAGCTCGAAGGCCTCGATGAACATCCCGGTCTTCATCTCCATCACCTCGACCGGCGTGTTGCGGACCAGGCTGCCGGAGAGATGGTTCGTCGCGTTCGCGCCGTCGTGTTCGTCGGTGCCGCCCCAGCCGATCGCGTCGTTGTTGCTGACCGCGTACAGATGCCCATCGGCGTCGTGACCGACCATCATGAAGCCCATCACGTCGCCACCCGACGACGCGGCCAGCCGTTCGGGCATCCCCTGCGCGAGCGCCTTGTAGACCAGCTCGAGCGCGAGGTGCGCGGTCCACAGCGTGAAGGTCGCGGCCGGATACACCGCATGGAACAGGTTGCCCGGCGGCGCGACCACCGTCAGCGGCCTGAAATGGCCCGCGTTGCTCGGCAGGTCGGGCGTCGTCAACGACTTCAGCACGAGCTTGCAGACCGTCTGCGTCAGCCCGAACGGCATGTTGATCGGGCCGCGCACGGCGGGCGCCGACGCCCCGCAGGCGCGCTGGCTGCCGGCGGCGGCGGTCGGGGCGTCCTTCAGCAGCGCCTCGGCGTGCGCGGCGGCGTCGGTGTAGCGGTGCAGTTGCAGGCAGGCCACGATCGCGTCCCGGCGGACGGCCTGCTTCGTCGGGTCGGTGCGGAGGATCTTGT